>CAZRFG010000251.1:0-5373 GCA_964599205.1 uncultured Victivallaceae bacterium | reverse complement strand
CAGCGACCGGCTCGCTATCCCGAGGGCGACGGTCGCCCGCCGCTGAGCCCGGCCCGAGTGAAGACGCGAATGCGTCGGAGCGACTGTTCCGAAGCAACACGAAAAACCGTCGCTTCCATCACATCAGCCCTCCGTGCCTCCGTGCCTCCGTGCGAAACTTTCTGCCACTATCCCGAAGCGACGTTCGCCCTGCTTCGCTCAATGTCGTTCGCCGGTCACTTCGTGCCACGGCTGCCGACCTCGCTCCCGCAGTATGGCGTCGGCTCCGCCGACCTCAGGGGGAGCGCTGCGCTTAGCTTCGCTCGCTTTTTTGAGCGAGCGACCAGCCTTTCGCCGCTGGACCACGCCTCCGTACGACGGAGAGCGGGCGCAAGCTGTGCTTGCTTTTTTTTGGCGCTTCGCGCTTTTTTGAGCCTGCGGCGCTTTTTTTATTTTTTTATTTTGTCGATGATGCGGGTCACCACATCGTCGAGCTGCAACTCGGTGTTGTCAATCACCTCGGCGTCCGCCGCCGGCCGCAACGGCGCAATCTCCCGCGTCGAATCAATCCGATCCCGCTCCGCAATCCCCCGCGCCACCTCCGCCAACGTCTGGCCCGCCAGAAGATCCCCCTCCTGCGCCAAACGCCGCCTCGCCCGCTCCTCCGGCGTCGCCGTAATAAAAAACTTCCACCGCGCCTGCGGAAAAATCACCGTTCCAATATCCCGCCCCTCCATCACCACCATCCGCCCGGCCGCCAACGCGCGCTGCTGCTGCTTGAGATACTCCCGCACACAACCCACCGCCGCCACCGGACTCACCAACGCCGCCACCTCCGGGGCCCGCAATGCAGCCCCCGGAAATTCGCCGTTCAACTTCAACTCAAACGCACCGCCGGCATTCAATTCGTACTCCAGCTTCAAACCGGCCAATACCTTCGCCAACGCCGCCTCCGTACAATCCTCCGGCCGCACAATCCCGCTCCGGATCGCCGCCAGCGTCACCGCCCGGAACATACTCCCGGTGCTGATGTACGGTATCTTCAAACGCTTCGCCAGTTCCGCCGCCGCCGAGCTCTTGCCCGAGGCCGCCGGTCCGTCGATCGCTATTACCTCATCCATAACCCATCCCCCCGGCCGCCGCTTCCGCCATATCAAACGCGACAACCGCTCGTAAATAATAAAGGCCGGTCATTCGACCGGCCGTGGGACTCAGTTGCCGCTGCGGCCGCGTAAACGACCGCTTTTCAGGAACCCGTCGTAGTGCCGCATCGTCAGGTGCGACTCCAACTGTCGCATGGTGTCGAGCACCACGCCGACCATAATCAGCAAGCTGGTGCCGCCGAAAAACTGGGCGACCATAAAGGGAATCCGGAAATTGTTGTAGAGAAACATCGGGAACAACGCCAGCGCCATCAGGAAAATCGCGCCGCCGAAGGTCACCTTGGTCATCGTCCGGTCCAGATAATCCGCCGTCGCATTGCCGGGACTGATGCCGGGAATGTAGGCGCCCTCTTTCTTGAGGTTTTCCGAAATCTGGATCGGATTGAACTGATTGGCCACCCAGAAGTAGCTGAAGGCCAGAATCAGAATGCCGTAGGTCACCGAATAAGCCGTGCCGTCCATCCGGAACCAGGTGGCCAGCTTGTACCACTGCATGTAGACGAAAATCTGCTCCGGAATCATCAGGATCGCACCCGCGAAAATGATCGGCATCACGTTGGCGAAGTTGACCTTGAGCGGCATATAAGTGGTGCCGCCGGTAACCTGGTTGCCGACCGTCTTGCGCACCATCTGAATCGGCACCCGCCGGTAGCCCTGCGACAACATGATCGTCGCCGCCGTCACCGCCCCGAACACCACCAGCAGCAACAGCAGCTGCACCGGCTTGAACGAGGACCCGTCGGGCGTGCTGCCCTTAATCGCCATCTGCACGAGCTCGATGATCGAGTGCGGCATCCGCGACACAATGTTGATGGTAATGATGATCGAAACCCCGTTGCCGATCCCGCGCTCGGTGATCTGCTCGCCCAGCCACATGAAAACCATGGTGGTACAGGTGATCACTACCACCGTGGTGAAAATAAACGCGGTCTGCGAACCCGTGAAGAGCGGCATCGGCGCTTCCTTCATCCCGATCCGGCCCGGGTTGACCATCGCCATCGCCACCATCACGCCCTGTACCAGACAGACCACGATGGTGAGATAACGGGTGAACTGCGATATCTTCTGCCGGCCGGCATCACCCTCGCGGGCGATTTTTTCCAGCGTGGGAATCACCGGCACCAGAAGCTGCATGATAATCGACGCGGTAATGTACGGCATGATCCCGAGCGCCCCCAAGGCAAAGTGCGCCAAAGCGCCGCCCGAGAACAGATCGATCATCGCCATGAAACCGCCGCTGGTCGATCCGGACACCATTTTGATGTACTCTTCCAGCGCCGCCGGGTCAACCCCGGGACACGGAATGTTGCTCGCCACCCGCACCAATACGATGATCAGCGCGGTAAACAGCAGACGATTCCGCAGTTCCTTGACTTTCCAGAGATTTAAAAATGCAGCAAACATCTTGTTTTCCACCCGTTAGGGATTATCGGCCGTTCGCGGAAATTTCCGCGAACGGCCGTTTTGATTACTCGACGACTTCGGCTTTGCCGCCGGCCGCTTCGATCTTGGCCGCCGCCGATGCGGAGAATTTATCCGCCTTGACGGTCAATGCCTTGGTCAATTCGCCGTTGGCGAGAACCTTGAGCGGGCGGTCAACCTTACTCAACAGGTTCTTGGTCCGGAGCGACTCGACATCGACCACTTCGCCGGCTTCGAAGTTGCCTTCGAGAACCGACAGGTTCACCAGCTGGTAAACGGTGTGGTCCGGGCTCTTGAAACCGCGCTTCGGCAAACGCCGGAACAGCGGAATTTGGCCGCCCTCAAAGTGCGGGCGTTTGGTCGAGCCGGTACGCGATTTCTGGCCTTTTTCGCCGCGACAGGCAGTCTTGCCCATCCCGGAACTGTCGCCGCGACCGACGCGCTTGCGGCGCTGACGGGATCCCGGCGTGGGACTCAGTTCATGCAATTTCATCTTGTTACCTCAATTAGTTCGCATCGGTGGAAAGACCGCGGCGCTCCAGCACACTCTTGCGGGTGCTGAGCTGGGAAATCGCCTTGAACGTGGCCTTGGCCACGTTGGCGGCGTTGCCCGCGCCGAGCGACTTGGCCAGCACGTCCTGGACACCGGCCAGCTCGAGGATCGCCCGAACCGCGCCGCCGGCGATCAAACCGGTACCGGGGCTCGCCGGCTTGAGCAGAACCCGCGCACCGCCGAATTTGACTTCGATCTCGTGCGGCAGGGTCTGGCCGTGCATCGGAATCGTGACCAGATTGCGACGGGCGGCTTCACCGCCCTTGCGGATGGCATCGGAGACTTCGTTCGCCTTGCCGTAGCCATAGCCGACCCGCCCACTGCGGTTCCCGACCACGATCAGCGCGCCGAAACTGAAGTTCTTGCCGCCTTTGACGACCTTGGCGCTGCGGTTGATGCAAATGACGCTTTCGCCCATTTCATCGCCGCCGGCCTCATCGTTCTTAAAATTTTCACGCTTCGCCATGTTTTGCTCCTGCTAAAATTTCAGTCCCTGCTCGCGAGCGGCTTCCGCGATCGCTTTGACGCGACCGTGATAGCGGTAACCGGAGCGGTCAAAGACGACTTCGGTGACTCCGGCGGTCTTGGCCGCTTCGGCAATGAATTTGCCGAGCAGCGCCGCGCCTTCGAGATTCGGCTTGGCGTTTTCCGCTTTGAACTTCGCATCCAGCGAGGAAGTCGCGGCGACAGTCACGCCCAGATCGTCATTGATGACCTGGCAATAGATATTGTTGGCGGTGACGCTGACGCAAAGTCTGGGACGAGCGGCAGTGCCGGCCACTTTCTTGCGAATGCGCATATGACGGCGCACACGTTGTTCTTTTCTGTTTTTGACAGCCATGATTCAATCTCCCCACCGGGTTTTACCCGACGGATTTGCCTTCCTTGAGGGTGATCTGTTCATCGACATACCGGATGCCCTTGCCCTTGTACGGTTCGGGCTTGCGGAAACGGCGGATGGTCGCGGCGACTTCGCCGACCATCTGCTTGTCGGCGCCCTCGATCAGAATCTTGACGCCGTCGGTGACGGTCAGCTTGACCCCCGCCGGGACGTGATACTCGATCTGGTGCGAATAGCCGAGGTTCAAGGTCAGCTTGCTCCCCGCCAGCGCCGCTTTGTAACCGACGCCGATGATCGACAGCTCTTTCTTGAAACCGGCGGTGACGCCGATGACCATGTTGTTGAGCAGACTGCGGGCGAGACCCTGCATCGCGCTCGACTCAAGCGTTTCTTCCGCCTGGCTGACGTGAATTTCCGAGCCCTCGACGGCAACCTTGACCAGCGGCGGGAGCGGCAACACCAATTTGGCCTTGCCCTCGACCGTCACCGCCTCAGCCGCCACCGACACCTTGACGCCGGCGGGAACTGCAATCGGTTTTTTTCCTATACGAGACATAATTGAGCTTTCCTCACTCGTTAATTACCAGACATAGCAGAGAATTTCGCCGCCGACGTTCGCCGCGACGGCCTGCCGGCCGCTGACGATACCGTTCGGAGTCGAAAGAACCACCGTGCCGAGGCCGTTGCGAACGCGCGGGATTTCCCGGCTGCCGCAATGGACGCGGCGGCTCGGTTTGCTGACGCGCTCGATGCCCTCGATCACCGGCTTGCCGCCGTAATACTTGAGCTCGACCACCAGCGTCCGCTTGGGACCGTCGGTGAGGACGGTGTAATCAGTGATGTAGCCTTCCTGCTTGAGCACCGCGGCAATCGCGATTTTCTCGTTGGAGCCGGGGATTTCCACCTTGGGAAGTCCGGCGGCACCCGCGTTGCGGATGCGGGTCAGCATATCGGCAATCGGATCCTGCATACTCATAATTCGATTCCTCCTTACCAGCTGGCCTTGGTGATACCCGGGATCTGCCCTTTGGAGGCGAGTTCCCGGAAGCAGATACGGCAGAGCTGAAATTTGCCCATGTAGGCGCGAGCGCGTCCGCAGTTCCGGCAACGGGTATAGTTGCGGACCTTGAACTTGCTCCCGCGCTGGGACTTGACAATCAAACTGGTCTTAGCCATGATCAGTAACTCCTATTATTCCGCGAACGGCACTTCCAGCATCTTCAGAAGCTCGAAAGCTTCCTTGTCGGTGCCGGCCGTGGTAACCATGGTAATGTTCAGTCCGAGCGGATACTTCAGCTTGTCCTGATCGATTTCAGCGAACACCGCAATGTCGGGCACGCCGACGTTGTAGTTGCCCGCTCCGTCAAAACCGGTCTTCGGAATCCCGCGGAAGTCGCGCACGCGCGGCATCGCAT
>CAZRFG010000250.1:0-5376 GCA_964599205.1 uncultured Victivallaceae bacterium | reverse complement strand
GTGCCGCGCCGCGTCGGCGTAGGCGAGCGAGATCTCAAGCAGCGTCATCACCGCCCGGTCGGCCGGGTTTTCGCGCGCCGGGGCGGCGACCGGAGCCGCCGGCGCGGCGGGCGCGGGCCGGCCGCCGCCGACATAGCCGCGCTGGCGCTGGTGCTGGCGCCGGGCGAGTTCGCCCGCGATCGCATTTTCGCTGACGTGGAGCAAAGTCGCCGCGTCGCGGATGGAGAGCTCGCGCAAAACCGGATTGGGCAACAATGCGATCCGGTCGACCACCTCGCCGACCGCGCGGGCGCAACCGGCGGCGCTGCCGAGGTCGTGTTCTCCGGCCAGCTTGGCGGCGAGAAAGGCGAGCCACGGCGCCGCTCGGGCGACGCACTCGCGCACCGCTTCCGGGCCCTGGTTGCGGAAGAGTTCGTCGGGGTCTTTGCCGCCCGGAATGCGGATGATTTTGACTTCAAACTCCAACGGCAGCAGAATTTCCAGCGCCGACAGCACCGCCTTTTGGCCGGCGGCATCGGCGTCAAAGGCGATCAAAACCCGGTCGGCGTAGCGCCGCAGGATCTTCGCCTGGTCCGGGGTGAACCCGGTGCCCTGCGGCGCCACCGCCTGGGCGCAGCCGGCGCGGTGAAAGGCGATGGTGTCGAGCTGCCCTTCGCACAGGATCGCTTCATGGGTGTCCTGCATCGCTTTGCGGGCGAAGGGCAGGGCGTAGAGCAGCATCCCCTTTTTGAAGACCGGGGTTTCGGCGGTGTTGACGTATTTGGCGGTCTGCGGCTTGGCTTCGAGCGAACGGGCGCTGAAGCCGACCACCTTGCCCTGTTCGTTCCAGATGGCAAAGGTCAAGCGGCCCTTGAAGTGATCGTAGAGCCGCCCCGTCTCCTCGTGTTTGCGGACGATCCCGCCGACCAGCAGCTCCTCGTCGGAGAAGCCGAGGGCGCGGCCGTATTTGAGGCACCCGTCCCATTCGTCGGGAGCGGCCCCGAGCCGGAACTGGCGCACCGCATCCTCGGAGAGTTGGCGACTCGCCAGGTAGACCGCCGGCGGAGAGCCGGGGTTGCGCTGGAGGTTGTTCTCAAAAAAGCGGGCGAACTCCTCATTGAGGCGGTAGATGCGGTCGCGGGCGTCGGCGGCTTTGCGCCCGGCTTCGCGGTCGCCGCCCTTGACGTTCTCGGGGATGATCACTCCGGCGCGGGTGGCGAGCAGATGGGCGGCGTCGGGGAACTGGACGTTTTCGCGCTCCATCACGAACCGGAAGACGTCGCCGCCCTTGCCGCAGCCGAAACAGTGGAAAAGCTGCTTGTCGCCGCGGACGTGGAAAGACGGGGTCTTTTCGTTGTGAAAGGGACAACACCCCTTCCAGGCGTTGGAGCCGCTTCGTTTGAGGGGAATGTAGCTGCCGATCACTTCGACGATGTCGCAGCGCTGCCGGATCTCCTCGATGATGTCATCGGGAATAAATCCGGCCATTTTACCGCCTCTGGATGGCCCGCATCCGCGCTTCGGCAACCCGGCGCAGCTCGGCATTGACTTCGTCGCCGGGGGCCAGGTCGAGGTAACGGCGGTAGAGCGCCGCGGCGCTGCGCGGGTTGTTGAGATACAAGTCGATGCAACGGGCGAGGTTGAAGCTGATCACCGGCGACGCGCCGGGCACCCGGCAGGCGGCCAAAAAGGCTTCGCCGGCGGCTTTGGGGGTATTGCTGCGGGCGAGCAAAATACCGAGCTGGTTCTGATACTCCGCCGAGCTCCGCAGCCGGCTGTCGCGGGCGAGGGCGAAGAGATAGCTCTTGGCCTGGTCGGGATGCAGCGACATGGTGACGTTGGCGAGCAGGATCAAAGTGTCGCGGTCGCCGGGCCGGATCGCGATCGCCTTGCCGAGCGCGGTGAGGGCGTCGGTCCAGGTCTCGCGGCGGATGCTGTAGAGCCGGCCCAGCGTGTACTGGGCGGCGAAGGATTCGGGCTCGAGCTCGACCGCCTTTTTGGCGGCTTCGACGGCGGCGTCGAGCTTGCCGGTTTTCTCGAACATCACGGCCTCGAAGATCAGCGCGTCGGTGCGCTTGGAGTCCTGGGAGACCGCTTTTTTGGCCAGCGTCAGCGCCTCTTCGGGGCGTCCGGCAGCGTTTTCGGCGGCGGCTTCCTTGAGCAGAGTATCGACGTCGCGCGACGGGCCGCATCCGGCGGCAAAGATCAGCGCGGCAACAAGCATCAGAGCAAAAACATGTTTCATTTTCATTACCGGTGGATTGGCGGTGGCATCAAAAACCTTGTTTATAATGTAACATGGTGATTCTTTTTTTCAATCCGTTTTTTGTCGGTGAAAGTGGAATTATCGGTTTTTCGGCGCTATATTACCCGAAAGTTTTTGATCGATCCAAAACTCAAGGAGTTCCCCGATGATGAAATGCGTCGTTCTCGCCTATCACAATATCGGACGCACCGGTATCGAGTCGCTGCTCAAAGCCGGCTACCAGATCCAAGCCGTGTTCACTCACCGCGACAATCCCAATGAAAACATCTGGTTCGGCTCGGTCGCCGAACTGGCGGCGGAAAAAGGCATCGAAGTCTTTGCCCCCGAAGACATCAACCACCCGGTCTGGGTCAACCGGATCAAGGCGATGGCCCCCGATTTCATCTTCAGCTTTTACTATCGCGAACTGGTCAAGCCGGAGATCCTGGAAATTCCGCGCTGCGGCGCGCTGAACCTTCACGGCTCGCTGCTGCCCAAATACCGCGGCCGGGTGCCGCTCAACTGGGCGTTGATCAACGGCGAGAGCGAGACCGGAGTGACGCTCCACTACATGACCAAGCGCGCCGACGCCGGCGACATCGTCGACCAGGAGGCCTTTGCGATCGAGGACAGCGACACCGCCAAGACGCTTTTCGACAAGGCGGTGGCGGCTTCGGCGAAACTGCTTGACCGCACCTTGCCGCTGCTCAAAACCGGCGAAGCCAAGCGCCGTGCCCAGAACGAAGCCGACGCCACCACCTACGGCGGCCGCAAACCCGCCGACGGCGAGATCGACTGGAAGAAATCGGCGACCGCGGTGCGCAATCTGATCCGCGCGGTGACCCGGCCGTATCCGGGCGCGTTTTCGTTCATCGGCGACCGCAAGGCCTTCTTCTGGGCGGCGGAAGTGGTGGACGGCAATGTCGACGCCGCTCCCGGCACGGTGATTGCGGCCAAGCCGCTCACCATCGCCTGCGGCGACGGCGCGCTGCGGATCACCGCGGCGCAGTTGGAGACCGGGGTCTACACCACCGGCGACCAGTTCGCCGAGGACGCCCGGATCGTCAAAAACATGACTTTCGGCGCCAACGCCCGCACCGCGCGCAGCGCGGAACGGCGCAAGAGCGTGCTGATTCTCGGCGTCAACGGCTTCATCGGGAGCCACTTGAGCGAACGGTTGCTGGCATCCGGCAAATACGAAGTCTTCGGCCTCGACCTTCGCAGCAACTACATCGACCATCTGCTCGGTCGCGATCACTTCCATTTCCGCGAAGGGGATATTTCGATTCACCGCGAATGGATCGAGTATCACATCCGCAAGTGTGACATCGTGCTGCCGTTGGTGGCGATCGCGACGCCGATCGAGTACACCCGCAATCCGCTGCGGGTCTTTGAACTCGACTTCGAAGAGAACCTCCGGATTGTCCGTTACTGCGTCAAGTACGGCAAGCGGATCATTTTCCCGTCGACCAGCGAAGTGTACGGGATGTGCACCGACGCGGCGTTCGACGAAGACAATTCCCCGTTGATCACCGGTCCGATCCGGATGCAGCGCTGGATCTATTCGGCGAGCAAGCAGTTGCTCGACCGGGTGATCTGGGCGTACGGGGCCAAGGGGCAGCTGTCGTTTACCTTGTTCCGTCCTTTCAACTGGATCGGGCCGCGGCTCGACAGCCTGAATTCGGCGCGGATCGGTTCGTCGCGGGCGATCACCCAGCTGATTCTGAACCTGGTCCAGGGTTCGCCGATCCAGCTTATCGACGGCGGCGAGCAGAAGCGCTGTTTCGTCGATATTTCCGAAGGCATCGAGGCGCTGTTCCGGGTCATCGAGAACGAGGGCGGCCGCTGCGAGGGCAAGATCATCAACATCGGCAATCCGGTCAACGAAGCGAGCATCAAGCGGATGGCGGAAATGCTGGTCGAGAAGTTCGATCAGCATCCGCTGCGCAAGCACTTCCCGCCTTTCGCGGGTTATCTGGTGCTGGAAAGCGGCGCTTTTTACGGCAAGGGTTACCAGGACGTCCAGCACCGGGTGCCGAGCATCAAGAACGCCAAAAAGTTCATCGACTGGGAGCCGGCGATTCCGCTGGAGCAGTCGATCGAGACCACGCTCGACTTTTTCCTCAACGAAGCGATCAAGTCGGGTGAGTTCGTCAAAGCGCAGCTGGATTGATGCGGACGATCGGTTTACGAATTGACGTGGACACCTTTCGCGGTACGGCGAAAGGTGTCCCGATGCTTTGTGAAATCCTCCGCAAGCACGGAGTGAAGGGCACTTTTTACTTTTCGGTCGGGCCGGACAATATGGGGCGGCACTTGTGGCGGCTGCTGAAGCCGGCGTTTCTGATCAAGATGTTGCGGACCAATGCGGCGGGCTTGTACGGGCCGGAGATTGTGCTGATGGGGACGGCGTGGCCGGGGTTGCGGATCGGGAAGCTGTTGGCGAAGCCGATCCGGGCGGCGGCGGAAGCGGGGCATGAGATCGGGTTTCACGCCTGGGATCATCACCGGGCGCAGGCGAAGATCGACCAGATGAGTCCGGCGGAGCTTTTTGAGGAGTTGTCGCGCGGGGTCTGTGAATTGGAGCGGATTACCGGGAAGAAGCCGTTGACGAGTGCGACGCCGGGGTGGCGGACGAATGAGGCGTTGTTGCTGGAGAAGTTGAAATTTCCGTTTGAGTACAATTCGGACTGTCGGGGGACGCATCCCTTTTATCCGGTGGTTGGGGGGAAGAAGCTGGGGCAGTTGCAGATTCCGGTGACGTTGCCGACCTATGATGAAATTTGCGGTCGGGACGGGGTGACGGATGAGAATTACAATGACCGTCAGATCGGGTTGTTGCGGGAGGACGGGGTGAATGTGTTGACGGTGCATGCCGAGGCGGAGGGCGGGCGGTGTGCCGAGATGTTTGACGACTATCTGGGCCGGGTGAAGGCATTGGGGTTTGAGGTGGTGCCGTTGGGGGAAGTGGCGAGACGGTGCAAAGAGGCGCCGGAGGGCCGGGTGGTGCCGGAAGAGTACCCGGGCCGCGAAGGCTGGCTGGCGGTACAAAAATAAAAAAATAAAAATAAAATAAAAAAAGGCGCGAAGCGCCCAGCCCCGCCCTCCGTCGTACGGAGGCGTGGTCCAGCGGCGAAACGCTGGTCGCTCGC
>CAZRFG010000249.1:0-5379 GCA_964599205.1 uncultured Victivallaceae bacterium | reverse complement strand
TTTACCCTGATCGAACTCTTGGTGGTGATCGCGATCATCGCCATCCTCGCTTCGATGCTGCTGCCGAGCCTGAACAAAGCGCGCGAAAAAGCGCTCGCCGTCAAATGCATCTCACAGCAGAAACAGGTCGCCCTCGCGGTCGGCTTCTACCTCCAGCAATCCAACGACGTCTTCTACGCCCCCAATTCCAACAACACCAGCGACCCCAAAGTCTCCGGCTCCCACTGCACCTGGGCCGCCATGCTCTATTGGGAAGGCCTCCTCCCCAAATCCTCCGTCCTGCTCTGCCCCGCCTACAAAAACTACAACCTCGGCGCCAACACCTGGGGCTCCCTCAACCAGAGCTACGGCGCAGTCTATGTCAACAGCTCCCCCTACCTCTTCAACTTCAAAAACGCCGCCTACCAGAAAAGCCCTGGCCCCAGCCGCGTCGCCTACGCCGGCTGCTCCTACAGCGTCGGCCAGAAATCCCCGATGAGCCGGATGATCTTCTGGGGCTCCGGCGCCACCCCCGTCGCCAGCGAAAACTACGGCCGTCCCTGGCTCGCCCACAGCGACCGCGCCAACATGCTCTTCATGGACGGCCACGTCGCCCCCGTCGGACGCGCCAACGGCACGGTCATGTCCACCAGCTACAACTCAACGTCCACCCTCTACCCCGTCAACCAGTTCGCCCTCGGCGACGGCACCGCCTACATCACCCCCTGAGCCCCCCTCGTCTTTCACAAAAATCACAACCTCGGCGCGGCGACTTTTTGACGATGTCAAAAGGTCGCCGTGCCGGGTTTGAAGGCTTGAAAAAAAAGAGAAAGTTTGAAAAAAGAGCAATAAATTCCGCGAAAATTGCCCCTTCCCCGCCATACCGTGCGGGGGTGTTTCGGGCGGTGGCCGCGAGGAAGTGGAACGGGGATTTTTCGGAAAAAAGCAGGGGAAAGCGCTTGCATTCCGGGGTTGGCGCGTTATAGTAAACGAACGTCCCCGTGTATGGGGGTGATAAACAACCCAAAAGAAGGCTGCTTGCCGCGTTTGGACAAAGCTGCCGCAACGAAAAGGATGCCGATCATGGCGAAAGTTACGATCAACGATCTGTTGGAAGCCGGATGTCACTTTGGACACCAGACCCGTCGCTGGAACCCCAAGATGAAGAGCTATGTCTACGGGGCCAAGAACGGGATTTCGATCATCGACCTCAGCAAGACCATGTATCAGATTGCCGCAGCCTGCAACTTCCTGCAGAACATCGTGGTCAAGGGCGGCGACATTCTTTTCGTCGGCACCAAGCGCCAGGCGCGCGAACTGACCAAGGAACTGGCCGAAAAGACCGGCATGTTCCACGTGTCCGAACGCTGGCTCGGCGGCACTCTCACCAATAACGTCACCATCCGCAAGAGCATCACCAAGATGGCCGAAATCGACGAAACGCTGAAGGGTGATGCGGCGGCCGGGATGAAGAAGAAAGAGCTTTCGCTGCTCGCCCGCAACGCCGAAAAGCTCCATCGCGACCTCGACGGCATCGCCGACATGAAGCGTCTGCCCGCCGCGCTGGTGATCATCGACGTCTGCCACGAAATCAACGCGGTGCGCGAAGCCAACAAGCTCGGCATTCCGATCGTCGCGATCGTCGACACCAACGGCGACCCCTCGCTGGTCGATTATCCGGTCGCCGCCAACGATGATGCGATCAAGTCGCTCCAGATCATCACCGGTCTCTTCGTCGACGCGGTGCTGGTGGCCAAGGAAGTCTACCACAAGCGCGTGATCGAGGAAAAGACCGCCAAGGGCGCCGCTGAAAAGGCCGCGCAGGAAACCGCCGAAGAAAACGAAGCCGATGCCGAAAAGCCGAAGCGCGCGCCCCGCAAGCCCAAGGCCGAAGGCGAAGCCGCCGCGGCTCCCGCCGCCGACAAGCCGAAGCGCGCGCCCCGCAAGCCCAAGGCTGAAGGCGAAGCCGCCGTGCCGGCCGCTGAAGACAAAGCCGAATAATCAGGAGATAATATCATGATTACTGCCAAAGACGTGCAGGCCCTCCGCGACAAGACCGGAGCGGGAATGATGGACTGCAAGAAAGCCCTGACCGAAGCCAACGGCGACATGGAAAAGGCGATCGAAGTCCTCCGCAAGAGCGGTGCCGCCAAAGCTGAAAAGAAGAGCGGCCGCGCCACCAATCAAGGTAAAATCGCCACCGTCGTCAAAGACGGCAAGGCTGCGATCGTCGAAGTTCTCTGCGAAACCGACTTCGCCGCCAATACCGACCGTTTCAAAGATTTCGTCGCCGAAATCGCCGCGAGTGCCCTCACGGTTGCCGGCGAAGGCGACGTGACCGAACAGGTCAACGAAGCCAACAAGGCCAAGCTGGTCGAAAAGATCGCGACCATCGGCGAAAATATGCAGATCCGCCGTGCGGTCAAGTGGACGTCGTCCGACGCGCTGGACAGCTATATCCACGGCGGCGGCCGGGTCGGCGTGCTGATCGATGTCGCCGGCGAAAAGGATGCGGATTTCCTCCACAGCGTGTGCTTGCACATCGCGGCCTTCCGCCCGACTTTCATCTGCAGCGGTTGCGTGTCCGCCGCGAAGATCGCCTCCGAGCGTGAAATCGCCAAGGCCCAGCTGGTCGGCAAGCCGGAAAACATGATCGAAAAGATCGTCGACGGCAAGCTCAACAAGTGGTACAGCGAAGTCTGTCTGGTCAACCAGCCCTGGATCGGCGACGACAAGACTTCGATCGCCAAGCTCAAACCCAACGCCAAGATCAAGAACTTCGTGCGCTGGGAAGTGGGCGAAGAGCTGTAATCTTCACTGCTTTCGCAAAAACGCTCTTTGCTGGTGCAAAGGGCGTTTTTTTTCAACCGCGTCGATTGCGAGGTTGCGGCAATGCGTTTGGAAGTCAAAAATCTGGACAAGAGCTACGCCACGGTGCAAGTGCTCTTTGACCTCAATTTCGCGGTCGCGCCGGGGGAAATCCTCGGTCTGATCGGCGAAAACGGGGCGGGCAAGTCGACCTTGATCAAGTGCCTCTCCGGCCAAGAGCCGAGCCAGCGCGGGGAAATCCGTCTCGACGGCGCGAAAGTCGAATTCCGCAACCGCGCCGCGGCGATCGCGGCCGGGGTGACCACGGTGCCGCAGGAGTTCAATCTGGTCGATACCCTGACGGTGGCGGAGAATCTTTTCCTCGGCCGGGAGAAGCGCCGGATGGGGTTCCTCGACCGCCGCGCGATGCGGGAGCGGACGCGCGAAGTCCTCGCCGAACTCCATTCCGAACTCGACCCCGACCGGCCGGTGGCGACGTTGAGCGTGGCGGAAAAACAGCTCCTGGAAATCGCCAAAGCGCTGGACAGCTGCTGCCGGCTGCTGATTCTCGACGAACCGACCACGGTACTCAACGCGGATGAAACCAAATTGCTCTTTGGTCTCCTCCGAAAACTTGCCAAACAAAAAATCTCGATTCTTTTCGTCTCGCACAAACTCCACGAAGTCAAGGAGCTCTGCGACACGGTCGCGGTGATGCGCGACGGGCATCTGGTGGCGACCGGCGTGATCGCCGACTACACTCCGGAAACCATGGCCCGGCAGATGGTCGGGCGCGACCTCAAGCAGAAATTCCCGCCGAAACGGCAAGTCGCCGAAGACGCGCCGATTCTGCTCGAAGTGGACAACCTTTCGCTGCCGGGGAAACTCGAAGATATTTCGTTCCGGCTGCGGGCCGGTGAAATTCTCGGCATCGCCGGACTGGCGGGAAGCGGCCGAAGCGAATTGCTGGAAACGCTCTACGCGCTCCGCCGCCGGAGCGACGGGCGGGTCAAGCTCCTCGGGCATGAAACCGATTTTCGCAATGCCCGGCAGGCGCTCGACGCCGGGGTGATGCTGCTCCCCGAGGACCGCCAGGGGGCGGGGGTGCTGCTCGACAGCACGGTCGCGGTGAATATGGCGACGCTCAAAAAGGAGCCGCTGATCGACCCGCAGGAGGAAAAGCTTGAAGCGGAGGAATTCATCCGCAAATTTTCGATCCGGCCCCCCTTCCCCGACGCGATCGTGCGGCGGCTGTCGGGCGGCAACCAGCAGAAGGTGGCGATCGCCCGCAATCTGGTGCTGTCGCCGGTCTTGTTTCTGCTCGACGAACCAACCCGCGGGGTGGACGTCGGGGCACGGAGTGATTTATACGACTGGATCGACCATCTGGCCGAGGGCGGAATCGGGTGTCTCCTGGTTTCGTCCGACCTGGAGGAGCTGATCGGGATGTGCGACCGGGTCCTGGTGCTGCGCAACGGCCGGCTCGCCGGAGAGGTCGCGGGGGACCGGGTCAATGAGGAAGAGATCATGTATAGTGCAACCGGAGTCAAAGAACATGGCGAAGCGTGATTACCGTCAAGTGCTGGCCGACAGCGGCCCTTATCTCGCGCTGGCCGCGCTGCTGGCAGTGTGCTGTATTTCGAGCGAAAGTTTCCGGCAGGGGCAGAATTTGCTCAACATCACCCGGCAGGTATCGTACAGCGGGATTATCGCGCTGGGAATGACGCTGGTGATCATCGGCGGCGGAATCGACCTCTCGGTGGGTTCGCTGCTGGCGCTGGCGGGGTGTCTGGCGATTCAGCTGATGAATCAATTCGCCGATCCGGGATTGGGTTTGGCGATGGCGGCGATGGCGGCGATGGTGGTCGCGCTGGCGGGGGGAGCGCTCAACGGGGGTCTGGTGTCGCTCGGTAAGATTCCGCCCTTTATCGCGACGTTGGGGACGCTGTCGATTTACCGGTCGCTGGCGTTGTACGGGGCGGATGCGGGATTGGTGACGAGTCGCAACGAGTTATTCGGAAAGCTGGGGGCGGCGACGGTAGCGGGGGTGCCGCTGCCGGTGGCGGTGCTGCTGATCCTGACGGGTTTGTTTTCGATATTATTGAACCGGACGAGGTTCGGGCGGCATTTGTGTGCGACGGGGGCGAGTGAGCGAGTGGCGGTGTATGCGGCGATTGCGACCGGGCGGGTGCGGTTTATGACTTACTTGCTGGCGGGGTTCACGGTGGGGGTGAGTGCGATTTTGTTGGGGGGGAGGTTGAATTCGATCAGTTCGGCGAATGCGGGGCTGTCGTATGAACTGGATGCGATTGCGGCGGTGATTATCGGCGGGACGGCGATGTCGGGGGGGCGCGGATCGGTATGGGGGACGCTGGCGGGGGTTATGATTTTGGGGATTGTCTCCAATGTGCTGGATATGTGGGGGATATCGGTGAATTTGCAGGGAATGGTGAAGGGCTTGGTGATTATCGGTGCCGTCCTGATCCAGCGCAAACAATAAAAAATAAAATAAGCGCCGCAGGCTCAAAAAAAAATAAAAAAAAAGCGCGAAGCGCCAATCCCGCCCCCCGTCGTACGGGGGCGCGGTCCAGC
>CAZRFG010000248.1:0-5402 GCA_964599205.1 uncultured Victivallaceae bacterium | reverse complement strand
GGGTGGCGATGCCGAGCTGGCGCATATTGCCGAGGCACTTGGTTTTCTTGGCCGAATCGCGCGCTTTGTTGAGTGCGGGCAGCAGCATGGCGGCGAGGATCGCGATGATGGCGATGACGACAAGGAGCTCGATCAGGGTGAATTTTCTTTTCATTTGTTTCTTTCCCGTGAAGCAGGTTCTTTGTGACGTTCCGGATATTTCAAGGCACCGCATAGATAAATCCGACGCGCCCCGCGGAGCGGGTTGTTGAGCCGGAGAATCACTTCTTCAAACACCGTCATCCCCATCTGCTGATAGCTGACCGCGATGGTGGGGCAGCTCAGGAAGCCCGGCACCATCAGCCCTTTGCCGCCGACCCCGAGCACGCAATGATCGGCGGCGAGCACTCCGCCGGTGCGGAACGCATACTCTTCGGCGTAGTTGCGGTACTGGTCGTCCTCGGTGAAGAAGTAGCCTTCGCCGGTCTGGAACGGGAAATTCTCGATCATTCCGAAACGGGTGTCGATCATCCGGTCGACCGCTTCGCCGCCGGCGTAACGCCACTGATATTCAAAAATTTTGCCGCGGTTGCGCAAGACCGGCAGCGAATTGCCGAAGATGGTGACTTTGTTCACTTGGTTCCGCCGGAAATAGTCGATCGCCTGCTGCGCGATGTTGAACGGGTCGATTTCGATTACCGAAATCCGGCCGTTGAAGTCGTTGTTGAGCAGCATGCCGCTCATCGGTCCCTCGAAGTCGATTTTCTGGTGTTTCGCGTCCAGCTCGGTCAGCACGATCAAGGCGTCGCAGCAGTTGATGGTTTCGCTGAAGCGGTCGAATTCGCTGAATTCATCGAGTGGAATTTCGATGATTTCGTAATCGAACCTGGCCGCGTACTTGATGATCGCATCGAGGGTGGCCAGCACCAGGCCCGGCGCGCCTTCGCGGGAAAAGGGGTGTTCCGGGATCAGCACGCCGATCCGGCGGCCGGGGTTGCGGTTGCCGGGCGCGCCGCGGCTGACCACGAAGCCGCTGCGGGGAACGCTCTCAAGCAGTCCTTCGCGGCAGAGTTCCTGAAGCACCCGCCGCACCGTGCCGTAGCCGAGCGCAAAGCGCTTCATCAGCAGCCGGACCGACGGGAGCGGGCTGCCGGGCAGGTAAATTCGGGTCGCCAACTGACTGTTGAGGTAGCGTCGCAGCTCGCCGGTTTTTCCGCATTCGCGCATGGTATGATCCTTTCCTGAACGATATTATATTGAAAAAAACGATGAAAAACAACCTTGGCGAACGACAAAAGGCGGCAGTTCTGAGCCATCTGAGCCCTTATCGCGACAAAAAAAACACCGGGAAGCGGATGAAAGTTCGCTTCCCGGCGTTTGAAATGCGGTTTTACTGCTGGCCGAGCCAGAAGACCTTGTTGTCGCTGATCTTGCTGCCGAGTACTTTGCGCTTGTCGACGTGAAGGTCGAAGAAGGCCAGATTGACCATCCCGTTGTGGCGCAGTTCGACTTCTTCGGAGGCGTCGGCGCCGGGGGCGGTGTTGGCGTACTTGGTGCCGGCGACCCACTTGTCTTCGTTGATGTCGAGCCGGCCGTCGGCGAGCGAAAAGGTTTCGGAGGGTTTGCGGATTGAAACCGTTTTGCGCGGCAGACAGGCGGTGAGGCCGCCGTTGTAACCCCAGATGTCGGCCGGGCGGTTGTGGCCGTAGCTGCCGACGATCCCGCCGTAGCGGTGGAGGTAGCGGGCGGAGGGGCAGATGTAGAGTTTGTAGCGGATCAGGGTCGACGCGTTGTCGATCTCCTCGTCGGTCATGCTCTTCTGGACGTAGGGCAGAAAAACGTGGAAGAACGAACGGGTTTCGACCCCGGCGTTGCTGATGTAACCGTAGGGCATCAGGTCGGCGCTGTCGCCCCAGTAGGTGCTGAGCGCGGTGCCGAGCTGTTTGAGGTTGCTGACACAGTTGGCGGAGCGGGCGCTTTCGCGGGCCTTGGACAACGCGGGGAGCAACATCCCGGCGAGAATGGCGATGATCGCAATCACCACCAAGAGTTCGATCAGGGTAAACGCGGACAGTTTCTTCATCTCTTTTTCCCTCCTCTGCATATTCCGGGATTGACATACCCAATATAATATTTCGTCCGGGAAAAAGCAAAAGCGAAAGAATGAAAAAGCACTGAAAAGTGATCAATATATTGAATAAAAGAGAATCACCGCCGGAAGCTTACGCTTCGGAACGGTGATTTTTTTGATTCCTTTGGGGGCTTGCTTATTCGGACCGCGGTTTGTCGTTCCGCAGCGCTTCAAAGCGTTGGAGTTGATCCTTCAACCCAAAGAGGAAGGTGCCGCGGTGATCGGCTTTTTCGCCGGCGTTGATCGCCTGCGCTGCGGCGCCGCCAATCGATTTCTGGTACTCGACCGGGAGTTGCACCATGTACGGGGTCATTACTTCGTCAATCATCCCGTAATAGTAGTAAACCGGAGTTTTGAACCGCCAGTTATAGGAGGAATTGAGCTGCATCAGGGCAAAAAGCCGGGCGGCCTGCGGTGAGTTGCGCGCGGTGAATTCGTCACGGAAGAGGTCTTTTACTTTGAAAGGCATCGTTTTGGCCGCGGTTTCCCAGTCGATCCGGTTGGCATAAAGATCGCGCGCGGTCGTCAGATATTCGGGTTTGATCGCGGCGGCGGCGAGGCCCGGGAGCTGATAGTAGTTTTCATAAGACTGGATCAGCAGCGCGGCGGCCCCGGTCAGCCAGTTTACGTCGAGCGGCGAGGGGACGTGAATCCAGCGGTTGACGGCGAGATAAATGTCATTGGGCGAACTCGCCACCGCCGCCGCGGCGACCGGAATGTTGCTGTCTTCCAGCCGGTGCATGAAGGCGGCGGTGCTGAAGGAACCCTGCGACCAGCCGCTCAAAAAGAGTTTGCCGGGCTTGATTTTGAGGTCGGCGGCCACCGCTTTGGCGGCGGCGAGCATATCGACGCAAGCTTGGGCGGTGACTTCCTTGACCAGCCAGCCGTCGGGCTCGGAGGAAACGCCTTTGCCGACGTAGTCGGGGGCGATGACAAGATAGCCGCGTCCGGCGAAGACCGCGACCGCGAGCCGGGTTTCGGTCGATTTCTCGATGTTCGACGGCACTTCGTCGCGGGAGAAGACGGTGCCGTGCTGATAGGATACGACCGGAAGTTCGGCGGCCTCGACTTTCGGCATCGCGATCAACCCGGAGACCCGGACCGGGCGGTTGTGATCCTCCGGGATCACGGTTTCGTAGATGACCATATACAGGTCGACCGCGTTGACCGCCGCCGGATATTCGACCGCAAAAGTGGAGAAGGCGGCGCGTTCGGTGGTGAGAATTTGATTCAATCGCTCGACGCTGTATTCCCCGAGGTGACGGTAGCCGATCCGCCCGGCGACCTTTTTGTAGTCGGCTTCGGCGAAGCTGACATCGAGGTTGGTGCCGGTCGCGGTGATTTCGCTTTTGTCGAGATTGAACAGCGTCGCGCCGTTCGGCGCGTGGTTGCGGTCGAATCGGCACTGTTCGAGCTTCATCACCGTTGCCTCGAGCTGCGAAGCGCGGCTGATGAGGTAAATCGCGCCGCCGTGCGCTTCCGCCCGGTTGCCGGTGAAGCGGCAGTTGCGAAGCGTCGAATGCGCGCCGTAATCGTCGTAGAGCGCGCCGCCGTCGACCGCGGCGAAATTGTCGTGGAAGAGACAATTCTGATAGGTGATCACATTGCCTTCGCGCGACAGCACCGCCCCGCCGTAATCGGCTCGGTTTCCTTCAAACACGGTGTCTCCGATGGTCAGCGAGGCGCGGGCAAAGGCGTAGATCGCGCCGCCCTCGCGCGCTTCGTTGACGGTGAAGCGGCAGTTGCGGATGGTCATCACAAAGCCGGTGCGACCGCTGTTGCCGATCGGGGTGAAGGTTTCACCGGCGTGGTAGGCGAGGAGGCCGCCGCCCTTGCCGCCGTAGCTCTGGCCGTCGGCCTTGCCGTCGCGGATGGTCAGGCCGTCGAGCACAGTGTTGTCCGCGCCGTAGAGGACGTGGGGGTAACGGTAAGCGCCGTCGCCGGCTTTGGCGCTGAGGATGGTCGTGTGTTTGGTGAGATCGCGTTCCTCGGGCTTGCTCTCGGTGCCGGCGAAGCCGCCGTAGAGTTTGACCCCGCCGTAGAGGACAAAGGCGGCGATGCGGTCGCTTTTGCCGCTTGGCGCATAGATTCCTTCCTTGAGGTAGACCGCGCCTTTTTTGAGCGAAGCGGTTTCGATCGCGACCTGGAGGTCGGTCATCGCCCGCTCCCAAGACGAACCGTCCCCGCTGTTTTTGGCTCCGGCGTCGACATAGACGATTTCGCGGCCTTCCTTGACGCTGACGGCGGGACGGGAGTAGGCACCGCGATAGTCGATCGCGCCGCCGGCCCGGCGGTAGATCGCGAGGAGTTTCTTTACCAATGGATCGGCGAGGAGGATATTGCCGTCAAGTTTGGCCTGATAACCGGTTGCGGTGGCGGGGGGATTGGCGAGGTCGGCTTCGTCGAGTTGCCCCTTGAGGGTGCTGATCGCGATGAAATCTTTGAGCGCGATCACTTCCCGCGCCGGAGCTTCGGAATTCAGCACCGCGACGAAGTTTTCGTGCCAGTTGTAGATGCTGTCCACTTTTGAATTGATCACGATCGGATTGTTATTGGCTCCGGTGCCCTGGTAGAGACCGGGTCCGAGGTCGCTCGACGCGGTGTTGCCGGCGATGGTGACGTTGACCAGCAGCGGCGACGAGCCGCCGTCGTTGCCGATTGCCCCGGCGCTCACCGCCCGATTGTTCTCAAAAAGACAATTGAGCAGGATCGGCGAAGCGGCGAAGTCGTTGTAGAGCGCGCCGCCCTTGTCGAGGCAGCGGTTGCCGCTGAAGCGGCAGTTGACGAAGCGCGGCATCGCGCCGAGGTCGTTGCTGACCGCGCCGCCCCGGATCTGGGCGGTGTTGCCGCTGAAGGTCACATTGCTGAATTCCGCCTGCAACGCCGCGTCCTTATCCTGAACGTTGTAGACTGCGCCGCCCTTGGGCGAGAAGTTGCCGGTGAACACAGTGTTGCGGACGATCGGAGCCGTTTTGAAGTTGCGCATGCCGCCTCCGACCGCCATGTCGTTTTTGGCGATGTCAGAGGGGAGGAGGTGCATCCGGGCTTCGTCGGTGGAGTACGCCCCGGTGACGGTGAAGCCGTCGAGCACCGCGCGGTCGGCGCCGAGGAGGATGGTGACGGTGTTTTTGGTCTTGTCGCCCTGGCCGATGTCACCGCTGAGAACCGTCGGATTTTTGACCCGGTCGCGCTCTTCCAGCTTGTTCTCGATTCCGGCGAAGCCGCCGTAGAGCTCAACCTCTTTTTTGAGCTGGAACGACACTTTGCGGTCGGCCGGATCGGGGTAATAGGT
>CAZRFG010000247.1:0-5422 GCA_964599205.1 uncultured Victivallaceae bacterium | reverse complement strand
TGGAGGGTGAGAAATGGGGGGGGGGGGGGGGGGAGGGGGGGGGGAAAAGGCGGGGGGGGGGACGGGGGGGTTCGCGGGTTTTCAGACTTTGAGTTCTCCGTATTTCCGTTCCGGGATGCAATCATGATAGAAACAATGCGCTGTTCTCCGCCTTTTTGGAGACGGCGCTTGACCCTTTGGAAAGGAGGTAGTTATGTCGATTGAAATTGCTGAACGGCTGCGCCGCTTCGGCGTCGCGCCGTCGATGCCGCGGATCGCGGTCTACAAGTATCTCGACGAGATGCGCAACCATCCGACCGCCGACGAGGTCTACAGCGCGCTGCTGCCGGCTTATCCGACGCTGTCGCGCACCACTGTTTACAACACCATGAAGGTGTTCCAGCAGCACCAGGCGATCCAGACCATTCTGATCGAAAACGGGGAACAGCGCTTCGACGCCGACACCTCGGTTCACGGTCACTTCAAGTGCACCGGCTGCGGCAAAGTGTACGATCTATTTTTCGCGCAGGAGCTCCCGCCGCTGCCGGAGAACTTCCGCGCCGATGAAGTCCATCTCTATTATCGCGGCAGTTGCCCCGATTGCAGCGTAAAATAAAAATGCGCTCCGACTCTTGACTTTTGGTGAAAGTGGGTTACTCTATGGTGCCGCCAGAACCAACTGACAAGGTGTTTCGGATATGGGATTGATTGATTTTACCATCGCGCCGCCCCCGCTGCAATTGCGTCAATCGGATCCGATCGCCATATACGGCGCCGGCAACACCGGCCGGATGCTTGCCGCGGCTTTGCGCGGTGCCGGGTTTGCACCTCAATGTTTTTTTGACCATCGCGCCGCCGGTCCGGTCGCCGGGATCGAGGTGCTGCGTCCGGATGAGTTCACCGGCGATCGCGCTTCTCTGACCGTTCTGGTCGCCGTTTTCAGTTCCCCTTTGAGCTGCGATGCGCGGCATGTGGTGCCGGCGCTCGAACTCCTCGGGTACCGGCGGATCATCACCTTTGAAGAGCTCGTCCAGAGTTCCGCGGTGGCCGCCGGATCGAGCTTTTTCTGGCTGACCGCGGCTGATTTTTACCGCTCTTTCCAAGCTGAGATCGAGCAGGCGGCGACCTTGTTCGAGGACGAGGAGAGCCGCGCGCTTTTCGCCGCCCAGCTCAATCACCGGCTGGGCGCGTCCTGGCGGACGCTGCCGGAACCGCTCGGCTTTGAGGCGCAATATTTTGACGGCGGACTGCGGATCGGCGCCGACAGTGTTTTTTTTGACATCGGCGCTTTTGACGGAGATACGCTGCGGCAGCTCCAAAGTCGCGCGCTCCATCCCCGGCGGGTGGTCGCCTTTGAGCCGGACGCCGAGAATTTCAGGCGGCTTGCCGACTGGGTGGCGGCGAATCCCGGTTTCTGCTCCGACGTCACGCTGCTGATGGCCGGAGTCGGCGACCGCTGCCGGGTGGAACGCTTTGCCGCCGAATTGGCGACCTCGTCCCACTTCGGCGCCGACGGCGGCGTGCTGGTGCCGATTCTGTCGCTCGACGAGGTGTTCATGCACGCCGACGGCGCCGGCCAGATCATCAAAATGGACATCGAGGGGGCCGAGGAGGAAGCGCTTTGCGGCATGGCCGGACTGATCCGCCGCAATGCGCCGGAGCTGGCGGTCAGCGTTTATCACCGGCCGCAGGATCTCTTCAAGCTGCCGCTTCTGGTCAAGCGCCTGCGGCCGGATTACCGGCTGCGGCTGCGCAATTACGGTGCGCACGGGTTCGAAACCGTGCTCTACGCCCTGCGATAGGAGAAAACGCGTTGCAAAAAACAACCGATGTGGTGCTTTTGCTTTGGCGCGACGCCCGCTTTGCGCCGCTCCGCTATCTCGCGGTGAGCGGCTGGAATACCGTTTTCGGACTCGGCGTGTACGCCCTTTTGTACTGGAGCTTCGGCAAACAGGTCAATTATCTGGTGCTGGCGATCCCGGCCAATATCCTGGCCATCACCAATGCGTATATCGGCTACAAACTGGTGGTCTTCCGGACCCGGGGCAATATTCTTCGCGAATACTTCAAATGCTATCTCACCTACGGCGGCGGGGCGCTGCTCGGAATGGCGCTGCTGGCGTTCCAGGTGCGGTATTGCGGAATCAATCCGGTGCTCGCCAACTGCGCCGGCACCGTCGTGGTGGCGGCGGCAAGTTATTTCGGGCACCGCCATTTCACCTTTCGGCGCGGCTGAAGATTCCCGGCAATTTTTCCATTGCGGATTGGAAAATCGGGAGGTTCGGCGGTAAAGTATTAACGGCATGCGAGAATCAAACCAACGGGAACCGGAGACACCATGTTCAACGATATTACGCTCTTTGACTGTACCATTCGTGAAGTCGGATACCAGACCGGATGGTATTTTGATCCGGGTTTTCTGCGCGACTACTACCGTTTCCTGGCGGCGGTCGGCTTCGACTACATGGAGCTCGGTTTCTTCCACAGCGAAGAGGCCGATCCCGGGCGCGGCCCGAGCCGCTACTGCAGCACCCGGACCGATGAGCTCAACGCCATTTTCGGCAGCACCAAGAATCTCCTCAAACTCTCCGCGATGCGCGACATCCAGCGGCCGCTCGCGCCGATCGGCAAAGCCTCCGATTCGGTGGTCGACACCATCCGCATCCTGAGCCGTTCCAAAGAAACCGACCTCGATATCCTCGAAAAACACGTCGATGAACTCCAGGCGCTCGGGTACGAGATTTTCATCAACTTCACCAGCTCCGGGCGCAACACTCCGGAAATGAACCAGACGTTTGCGAAGTTCGCCCGCCGCAAGGGGTTGCCGGTGATCTACTTTGCCGATACCGAGAGCATTTTCACCGCCAAATACGTCGCCGACGTGATCGACATCTGCCGCGCCGAGGGGATTGAGGCGGGAATGCATTTGCACAACAAGAACGGCACCGCCGAAGACCTGCTCAACGTCGCCTTTGCCCACAAGTGCAAATTCACCGATTCAACCTTGCTCGGCCTCGGCGGCAAGTGGCACGACGGCAACATTCCGACCGAAACCATTCTGCGCCACTTCAACACTTCGCCCGGCTACGAATTGACCCGGCTCAAAACCATTCTGATCCAGCAGCTGATCAAATATCACGACCGCACCGCGGCGGTTTGGGAGTAAGCCGATGAAAATGAAAGCGGCGGATTTTGTTTTTCAGTACCTTGCCGGAATCGGCATCAGCGACGTCTTCATGGTCTCCGGCGGCGGCGCGATGTTCCTCAATGACGCGCTCGGGCGCGAGTCCGGCATGCGCTATATTTGCACCCACCACGAACAGGGCGCGGCGATCGCCGCCGAGGGGTATGCCCGCACCTCCGGAAAACTTGCGGTGGTCAGCGTCACCACCGGCCCTGGCGGCACCAATTCGCTGACCGGGGTGATCGGCGAATGGCTTGACTCGATCCCGGTCCTTTTTCTCTCCGGCCAGGTCAAATTCGCCACCACCATCGCCTCCTGTCCCGAACTCAAACTGCGCCAGCTCGGCGACCAGGAGATCAACATCGTCGACATCGTGCGGCCGGTGACCAAGTACGCGGTGATGGTGACCGATCCGGCCCGGATCAAGTATGAATTGGGCAAGGCGATCCACCTCGCCACCACCGGCCGCTGCGGCCCGGTCTGGCTGGATATTCCGATCAACGTGCAGTCGGCGGAGATCGACCCCGACACGCTGGAGTCTTTTGTCCCCGAAGATGCGGGCAAACCGGCGCTCGCGCCGGAAGCGGTCGACCAGGTGCTCGCGGCGCTCCGCCGGGCCAAGTCGCCGGTGATCATCGCCGGGCACGGCATCCGGCTGGCGGGCGCGGCCGCGGCGTTCGGCGAATTGAGTGAAAAGCTGGCGGTTCCGGTGTTGTCCACCCTCGGCGGCTTCGACCTGATGCCGAGCGCCGGTTCCCGAGCGGTCGGTCGGATCGGGACGATCGGCAACCGAGCCGGCAACATCGTTTTGCAGAACTCCGACTGCGTGCTGGCGATCGGCACCCGCAACAACATCCGCCAGATCAGCTACAATTATGAGAATTTCGCCAAACGCGCCAACGATTTGATCGTGGTCGACATCGATCCTGCCGAACTTGCCAAGCCGACGGTCAAGCCGACGCTGCGGATTCACGCCGACGCGGGGGATTTCATCGCCGCGCTGGACCGGGCGCTGGCGTCCGCGCCGGCGCTGCCGGATTACCGTAACTGGTGCTGCTGGGCGGCCGAAAAAGCCGCCAGATATTCCCCGGTGCTGGCCGAATATGCCGAGTTGCCGGAGAAAGTCCAACCCTATTACTTCATCGACCGCCTGACCCGGCAGCTGCCGGAGGAGACGGTGGTGGCCTGTACCAACGCCACTCCGAGCATCGCCTTGTTCCAGGCCGGGGTGATCAAGCCGGGGCAGTTGATGTTCGCCAATTCCGGCTGCGCCGCGATGGGCTTCGGTCTGCCGGCCGCGCTGGGCGCGGCGGCCGCCGCGCCGGAGCGGCTGGTGATCTGCCTCGAGGGCGACGGGAGTTTGATGATGAATCTCCAGGAGCTGCAAACGGTGCGCTCCCATCACTATCCGGTCAAGCTTTTTTTGTTCGCCAACCGTGAATATTCGTCGATCCGGCAGACTCATGACGCCTTTTTCGCCGGCCGCCACACCGGCTGTGACGGCGGCTCGGGGGTGACCTTCCCGGATTGGTGGAAAGTGGCGGCGGCTTTTGACTGGACCTACGTCAAAATCGATTCGCAGCGGGATCTGGATGGTCAGATCGCCGCGGTGCTGGCGATGCCGGGACCGGTGTTCTGCGAACTCGATCTGGTGCCGGGATATATTTTCGCCCCCAAACTCTCGTCGCGGCGGCAGCCCGACGGCTCGATCGTGTCGCCGTCGCTGGAGGACATGTTCCCCTTCCTGCCCGAAGCGGAGATGCGGGACAACGTGTACCGGCCCCGGGAATAAACTTCATTCCTCGGCTTCGCCCGAGCGGCGGAAGGCTTCGCGGGTGACGCCCGGCGAAAAACCGCGCGAGAGGAGAAACCGGCAGACTTTTTCGTAGAGTTTGCGCGGATCGCTTTCGCGGGTCAGCAAGCGCCGCTTGCGCCGCGCCGCCTCGATCGCCCGCTCGAGTTCACTTTCCTGCAATTCCTCAGTCGCCGCTTCGGTGAAGTCGCCGACTCCGCGGCGGCGGAGTTCATGCTTGATCTTGCTCATCCCGTAGCCCCGGCCGGCCAGTGCTTCGGCGCAGTCGGAGCTGAAGAGTTCGTCGTTGAGGAAGCCATGCTTGCGGCACTCGGCGACGACCCGCTCGATATCGGCGTCGGAGACGCCCGATCGCCGCAGTTTGGCGGCGAGTTCCGCCTCGGAGTGTCCGCGTCCGGCGAGGATGCGAAAGGCGCGTTCGAGGGGTGAAATTTCCCGCTTCATGG
>CAZRFG010000246.1:0-5466 GCA_964599205.1 uncultured Victivallaceae bacterium | reverse complement strand
CGCCTCGCCGGGAGCGATTTCGGGACATACCGCTTCGGGTATGCCCCTCAATCTATATCGGCAATGCGGAAAAACATCCGATTCGGGATCGATTCCAAATGACTTTTGCAATCAGCTCTATTGTAAAAAAACGTGAAGCGATGTAAGTTATAGACATAGTCTCAACCTTGAGGGAGGACAGCAAAAATGGAAAACAAACCCGCGGAAAATCCGGCTCCGGAATCCAACCCTTCGGCAACTCAGGCTCCGGCAACCCAGACTCCGGCGAAAAAGCCGTTCCGGCTCAAACGTTACCAGAAAGTGCTTCTGATTTTGCTGGTGATTTTGGTGATTGTCGCGGTGAGCATCAACTCGATCCTGTCGGCGGTAATCGCCAAGTCGATCCGCACCGTCGGCCCCCTCGCCACCGGCACCAAGGTCGAAATTGAGTCGGTATCGGTACGGCTGTTCCGCGGCCGGATCGAACTCAACAACTTCATCGTCGGCAATCCCGAGGGCTTCTCGAGCAAGGACGCGCTGGCGCTCAAAAAACTGGTTTTTGAAGTCAAACCCTCGAGTCTCCTCTCCGACAAGATCCGGGTCGAGGAACTTCGCGTCGACGGCGTCGCGGTGAGCTACGAGCCGTCGCTTCAGTTCAAAAGCAACCTCGGGGTGATCGAGACCAACGTCAACAAATTCGTCGCCCGCCTCACCGGCGGAGCCAAAAAGGACGACTCCGCCGCCACCGCTCCCGCGCCGGAAAAGAAAAAGAAGCAGATTCTGGTCAAGATCCTCAGCGTCCGCAACGTCGAAGTCAGCGTCGCCACCCTCCCGGCGGTGCCGCTCCCGGATATCCTGATCGAGAACATCGGCGAAGGCAAGCCGCTCGGCGATACCGTCACCGAATTCTTCAACGAATTGCTCAAGGGCATCGGCAAGCTCGGCGGCGACGCCGGGAAGCTGATCGGGGCCACCGCGTCGCAGCTTGGCGATGTCGCCGCCTCGGCGGGCAAGAACCTCGGCGACAGCGCCGGCAAAGCCGCCGGCAGCGTGGTCGAAGGAATCTCAAATCTTTGGAAAAAAACGGAAAAAACCGCGAAATAAGGAAGAACCATGTTTGCTGAATACGAATACGCCGCCATCGAGAAAAAGTGGCAGGACTACTGGGAGCGCAACCAAACTTTCCGGACCCCGGACCTGAGCGACAAGCCCAAGTACTACGTGCTTGACATGTTCCCCTATCCGAGCGGCGCCGGGCTCCACGTCGGCCATCCCGAGGGCTATACCGCGACCGATATTCTCTGCCGTTACAAGCGGATGAAGGGGTTCAACGTGCTGCATCCGATGGGCTGGGACGCCTTCGGGTTGCCCGCCGAGCAGTACGCGGTGGAGACCGGCACCCATCCGGCGATCACCACCAAAAAGAATGTCGACAAGTTCCGCGAACAGATCAAGGCGCTCGGCTTCAGCTACGACTGGGAACGTGAAATCAACACCACCGATCCGGGTTACTTCAAGTGGACCCAGTGGATTTTTATGCAGCTCCACAAAAAGGGCCTCGCCTATCTCGACGAGGTCGCGGTCAACTGGTGTCCCGCGCTCGGCACCGTGCTCGCCAATGAAGAGGTGATCGACGGCCGCAGCGAACGCGGCAACCACCCGGTGATCCGCAAGCCGATGAAGCAGTGGATGCTCAAGATCACCGAATATGCCGAACGTCTGCTCAACGACCTCGACGAGCTCGACTGGTCGGAGGGGATCAAGGAGATGCAGCGCAACTGGATCGGCAAGTCGGTCGGGGCCGAAGTGATCTTCAAAACCGACGGCGGCGAGAGCGTCACCGTCTACACCACCCGCCCCGACACCTTGTTCGGCGCGACCTACATGGTGCTGTCCCCGGAGCATCCGCTGGTGGAAAAACTGGTGACGCCCGAACACCGCGACGCGGTGAAGCGTTATCAGGAGGAGGCCGCGCTCAAGAACGAACTCGACCGCACCGAGCTTGCGACCGAAAAGACCGGCTGTTTCACCGGAGCCTACGCGCTCAACCCGGTCAACGGCGAAAAGATTCCGATCTGGATCGCCGACTATGTGTTGATCAGCTACGGCACCGGGGCGATCATGGCGGTGCCGGCCCACGACACCCGCGACTTCGAGTTCGCGACCAAGTTCAATTTGCCGATCCGCTGCATCATCGCGCCGGATCCTAAACAGGCGGCGGCGGAGCATTGCGACATCGCCGCGGTGCTGGCGGGCAAGGCCTGCTGGACCGGCGAAGGACTGCTGATCCACTCCGCCAACGACGACGGGCTGGTGCTCGACGGGCTCTCGGTGAATGACTCGAAACCGGCGGCGACGGCTTATCTCGCGGCGCGCGGACTCGGTCGCGAAGCGGTCAAGTACAAGCTTCGCGACTGGCTTTTCAGCCGCCAGCGCTACTGGGGCGAGCCTTTCCCGATCGTCCACTACGAAGACGGCTCGATCGAGCTGATCGGCGAGGACGAGCTGCCGCTGCTGCCGCCGGAGATGGACGACTACAAGCCGTCCGGCACCGGCGAACCGCCGCTGGCGAAAGCCAAGGACTGGCTGGTCTACACCGATCCCAAAACCGGCCGCAAGGGCCGGCGCGAGACCAATACGATGCCGCAGTGGGCGGGGTCGTGCTGGTATTATCTGCGCTATATCGACCCCAAAAACCGGGAAAAAGCGTGGGATCCGGCCAAGGAAAAGTATTGGATGCCGGTCGACTTGTACGTCGGCGGCGCGGAGCACGCGGTGCTGCATTTGCTGTATGCGCGGTTCTGGCACAAAGTGCTTTTCGACCTCGGTCTGGTTTCGACCAAGGAGCCGTTCCGGAAATTGGTCAACCAGGGGATGATCCTCGGGCTGTCCTACAAGGATGCGCGCGGGGTTTTGATCCCGACCGACAAGGTGGAGCTGACCGCCGACGGTCCGGTGAGCAAGGAGACCGGCGAAAAGCTGATCGAGTTCCCGGCCAAGATGTCGAAGTCGCTGCGCAACGTGGTCAATCCCGACGACGTGATTCACAGTTACGGCGCCGACAGCATGCGGATGTACGAGATGTTCATGGGCCCGCTGGAGGCGACCAAGCCGTGGAACACCCAGGGCGTAGAAGGCGTTCACCGCTTCCTCAAGCGCGCCTACCGGTTGATCGCGGAGTCGAAGATCGTCGACCGGCCGTGCACCAAGGATGAGGCGCGGGTGATGCATCAGGCGATCAAAAAGGTTTCGAACGACCTTGAAAATTTCGGGTTCAACACTGCGATCAGTGCGTTGATGGTATTCGTCAACGAGTTCAGCGCCAAGGGGGAACTGCCGCGCGAGGCGGCGGAAGCGTTCGTGAAATTGCTGGCGCCCTTTGCCCCCCATGCGGGCGAGGAGCTCTGGGAAGTCCTCGGCCATTGCGGCACCATCGCTTACGAGGCGTGGCCGGTGTGGGATGAGGCGGCGCTGGCGGTGACCGAGGTCGAGGTGTTGATTCAGGTGCTCGGCAAGCCCAAGGCGCGGATGATGATGAGCGTCGATGCGGATGCCAGGGAGATGGAACGGCTTGCGCTGGAGAATCCGGCCATTCGTGAAGTCGTCGGCGACAAGCCGGTGCGCAAGGTCGTGGCGGTACCCGGGCGACTGGTCAACATTGTGGTGTGAAAATGGTTTACTTCGTCAGCGGAATCGACACCGGGATCGGCAAGAGTTACGCGACCGGGATGATCGCCCGTTATCTGGCCCGGCAGGGGCGGCGGGTGATCACCCAGAAGCTGGTGCAGACGGGGAACGAGGGTTTTTCGGAGGATATTGCGGTGCATCGCCGGGTGATGGGGTGCGGGTATTTGCCGGAGGATCATGAGGGGCTGACGTCGCCTGAGATATTCAAGTTTCCGGCGTCGCCGCACTTGGCGGCGGAGTTGGAGGAGCGGGAAGTCGATCTGGAGAAGATCCGGCGTGCGACGCTGGAGTTGGCGAAGCGGTATGACACGGTGTTGCTGGAGGGGGCGGGGGGCCTGGCGGTGCCGTTGACGAAGGATTTGCTGACGATCGACTATGCGGCGCGGGAGGGGTATCCGGTGATATTGGTGACGTCGGGGCGGCTGGGGTCGATCAGTCAGACGATATTGGCGTTGGAGGCGCTGGTGCGTCGGAATATGGCGTTGGCGGGGGTGGTGTTCAATTTGGCGGATCCGGCGGATCCGGTGATTGCGCGGGATGCCAAAAAGATGATTCGCGAGGCGGTGCGGAAGCTGGGCCGGGTGCCGGTGCTGGTGGAGATGGGTTTGTACGAGGCGGATGGTGCGACCCCCGACTTCTCCGCGCTGTTCTGAATATAAAAAAATAAAAAAAATAAAAAAAGCGCGAAGCGCCAACCCCGCCCCCCGTCGTACGGGGGCGTGATCCAGCGGCGAAACGCTGGTCGCTCGCTCAAAAGCGAGCGAAGTGAAGCGCAGCGCTCCCCCCGAGGTCGGCGGAGCCGACGCCACTCTGCGGGAGCGAAACAAGCGTGACACCAGCGAAGCGAAGTGTCACGCGCGATTGAGCGAAGCAGGCCGACCGTCGGCCTCGGGATAGAGGGGGAAGGTTTCGCACGGAGGCACGGAGAAAGAGATATGCGATTATGAGCAGGATTGTCTTGCCTTATTATAAAATATCGGGAGCGATTTTGAAATATTTATACATACTCTTGCTGCCTTTCGCGATCTCCGCGTCCGGCAACATTAACTTGCCTGATGGTCAGGAAGCATCTCGACAGCTGAGCAACAGCGCGATAACCGTCACCCCCGATTCAATCATTTGCCGTACTGACAGCGACGGGAAATATGTACCGCTTGCACTATCGGTCGGCCAAGTAATTTCTCAGGAATGGCCTGAGCTGATTGTTTCTTCTCTTATTATTTCAGCATCAATGAAGTCGGGTGGAGAAAAAACAGTGATTACGTTCAATAACGCCAAGTTGACAATCACCCAAAATTCTCCGGACGATTCACTTCATTGCTTTAATGTTGAAAAAATCGGGAAAAAAGTCGAAACGATTCCAACCGCGGGCGCAATCCTGCCAGTCAATGAAACCGCAGAAAAACTGGAGGCCGTCGGCGCGAAAATAATCAATCTATCACCAGATTTTGGATTCATCGTTTACCTCGAAATGCCATCCTCGGAAATCCAGTCTTTTATAGAAAAAACTGACCGAATCCTCAAAATATTGCTTCCAAATTGGCAAGTTGGGGCTCGCCAGTCAATTGCTTCAATTGCCGCAAATTGTGATAAAAAGAGCGTAAAATTCCCATACAACGGAACATGGATCAATATTTTCTCAAACACTTTTTCATTTTCCGGTGGTACCAGCAAATTTATGATCGGGATCATTCCGATCATAAACTGAGATATCTATTCTGCATTCCGCTTGAAAAAAAGACTCCCTCCGCTCGATGTCGTTCGCCGGTCACTTCGTGACACGGCTGCCGACCTCGCTTC
>CAZRFG010000245.1:0-5495 GCA_964599205.1 uncultured Victivallaceae bacterium | reverse complement strand
CTGCTTCGCTTCGACCGTGTCGATCGCCGAGCGGATGATCCGCTTCGGCGCCGACGGCATCATTCTTGAGGGCAGCGAAGCGGGCGGCCACATCGGCCACGTTTCGGCGATCGTCCTGATGCAGCAGGTACTGTTCCGCTTCTCGGACCAGGTTCCGATGTTCGTCGCCGGCGGGATCGGTACCGGCAAGATGGTCGGCCATTCCTTTTTGATGGGCGCGGCCGGGGTCCAGCTCGGCACCCGTTTCGTGATGACCGACGAGTGCAAGGCGCATTCGAAGTTCAAGGATGTCTTTGCCCGCGCCGCCGCCCGCGACGCGATGTCCACTCCGCAGTACGATTCCAAACTGCCGGTGGTGGCGGTGCGTTCGCTCCGCAACAAGGGCATGGAAAACTTCGGCGCGCTCCAGCTCCGGCTGCTGCGTGAACTCGAAGCCGGCACCATTCACCGCCAGGCCGCCCAGGAGGAAGTGGAAAAGTACTGGATGGGCGCGCTCCGCCGCGCGGTGGTCGACGGCGATGTTGAAAACGGTTCGCTGATGGCCGGCCAGTCGGTCGGCCTGGTCGACAAGATCATGCCGGTTTCGGCTTTGGTCGAAGAACTGCTGACCGATGCCGAAAAGGCGCTTCGCGACGTCAAGAATCTCTTGAAATAACGGGGGGCTCGCGCCATGTCGCCGGCAATCGATCCGAAAATCCGCAGAAACCTCGCCTGGCTGGCGGTGGCTGCGATCGTGTTGATTTTGCTGGCGGCGGGCTGGGCTTCGCTGCGGCGCTCGGTGGGACGGCTGGTGGGGGATTTCTTCTACCCCTATCTCGCGGTCTCGCGCAAAGCGAGCGACACCTTGTCCGACCAGACGCTTCTTTTGTATTCGCGCCATGAACTCGCGCGCGAGCTCGAATTCATCCGGCGCGAAAACCGGCGGCTGGCGGCCCAGGCGGCCAACGCCGCCAAACTCCTGCTGGAAAACGATGAACTCCGGCGAATCGCCAAACTTTCGCCGGCCGCGCCGTGGAAGTATGTCAATGCCGAAATCATTCTCCGCGATCCCCGGCTCTGGAATGAACGCGTGATCGTCGATCAGGGCAGTGACGACGGGGTGCTCCCGGGGGCGACGGCGATGACCGCCGCGCCGGACGGACGGCTGATTTTCGTCGGGGTGGTGGCGCGGGTCAGCCGCCGGACCTCGGAGATCATGACGGTCAATCATTCCGATCTGCGGATTTCGGCGATGCTGCCGGTCAGCAATGCGATCGGACTGGTCAATGCCGGCAGCCAGGCCAAAACGCCGGGGCTGATCGGGATCGGCTTTTTGCCGGTCAAGCGCAATTATGTGCCGGACGAGATTCTCCAGACCACCGGCTTTGAGCGCCAGATTCCGCCGGGGGCCAAAATCGGCAACCTCGCCGCGGTCGATAATGTCGATTCTTTGTTCGCCAGCCAGAACTATCTCTCCGGCGAATTTCTGCCGGCGGCGCAATTGAGCAGCATCCGTTTCCTGATCCTGGCGATGCGCCCGGACAAGGCGATCGAGCCGGAGGACGAGCCGTGAGCGGCGGGCATTGGCGGCGCTTTTGCTTCGTCGCCACGCTGCTGCTGCTCTTCGCACTGCCGGAGCTGATCGCGGGGGCGTTCGGCACGGTATTGCCGCTGACCGGGGCGTTTATTTGTTACCTGACGCTGACTTACAGCTGGCGGACCGGGATTGCCGCCGGATTTGCGGCGGGGGTGGTGCTCGACCTTGCTTTCGGGCGGGATTTCCCGTGGCTGGTGATCGCCTTGGCGCTGCTGGTGCTGATTGCCTGGAGCTTCCGCCACAACCGCGAACTTCACGACTGGCCGGATGTGATTCTGCCGCTGCTTTCTTCGCTGGCCGGGATGGAGCTGGTTTTCCTGGCCGCCGAACTGCCCGCTTGCGACGGCACCTGGGAGGCGGTTCTCGGACTGCTCGGTCTTTTTGTCTGGAATTGCGTCTGGGGAACGCTGTTCGGCTGTCTCATGGTGCCGCTGCTCGATTTTCTCGCGGGGCTGCTGGGTTTGCCGGCCGCCTTGAAGTCGGAGCGCTCCCTCAGCCGGGGCAGAATCCGCTATCCCACGGTCAAAGTCGGCCGGAGGTCCTGAGATGAGTGTTCGTCACACCTTTGTCAGCGATCCGCGTTTCCGGATCATGGTGCTGGCGCTGATTTTCCTCGGTGGGTTCGCGGTACTGCTCGGCAAACTCTATTTTGAGCAGATCCGGCGCGGCCCCGACCATCAGGAGCGGATCAGCCGCCAGTCGCTGCGCCGGATCCGGATTCCGGCCCGGCGCGGCAAAATTTTTACCGCCGACTTGAAAGTGCTCGCCGACAACAGCGCCGGCTGCGCGATTCTCTTTTACCCCGAGGAAATGCGCCGCCCCGGCCGCAATTCGCGCAAGCGGACGATCGAATACATCCGCCACGCCGCCGCCGCGGTATCCACTGTGCTCGACCGCGAAAATCCGCTTGAAGATCCCAAAAAGATCGAGCGCCACCTCAACTTGTCGCCCGGTCTGCCGATCGTGCTGTTCCGCGGTCTTTCCACCGAGGAAGCCGGCCGGGTGCTTGAGCTGTCCCATCTCTACGACGGCATCGGGCTGGAAGAGGATGAGTCGCGCCAGTATCCCGGCGGCCGTTTGGCATCCCACCTGATCGGTTACGTCGGGCTCGACCATCCGCGTTCGGCTCCCGACCACGGCGATTTCTTCTATTATGTCCCCGACTGGGTCGGACGGGCCGGGCTGGAAAAGGTTTTCGACAGCATCGAGGGAAGCGATATCCTCGGTCTCCGCGGTAAACCGGGCTCGAAGCTGGTTCAGGTCGACAGCCTCGGCTTCATCCGCAACCAGGAACTTTCGACGGTGTCTCCGCGCGACGGCAACCACCTGATTCTGACCCTAGACTCCCGCGCCCAGCAGCTGGCGGAGGCTCTGCTTGCCGGCCGGCGGGGCGCGTTTGTGCTGCTTGACGCCGCCGACGGGGCGGTGCTGGCGATGGCCTCGTCGCCGGCGGGGGATTTGCGTTATTTCACTCCCAAGCTGACCAGCGATTACTACGGGATGCTGCTGCGCAACCCCGACCGGCCGCTGATCAACCGGGCGATCAACGGCACCTACACGCCGGGGTCGATTTTGAAGGTGCTGGTGGCGATGGCCTTGCTCAACAAAGGGATTGATCCCACCGACAAGGTCAACTGCGACGGCCGGGCGGTGATCGGCGACGGCGCGATCCGCTGCGCCGCCCGTTCCGGGCACGGGCCGGTGGACATGATTGAAGCGCTGGAGAAATCCTGCAACGTCTATTTTATCGAGAAGTCGCTGCTGGCCGGCCGCGCCGCGATCGCCGAGGTGCTGGATTCGGCGGGGATCGGCCGGCGAACCGGCTTTGAGCTGCTTGACAGCCGGGGGCAGGCGCCGACCGAGGAATTCAAGCGCCGGTATTACCGCACCGGCTGGAACCGCTTCGACACCGCCCAGCTCGGGATCGGGCAGGGGATCATCCTGGTGACGCCGCTTCAGGCGGCGCTCTATACCGCGGCGATCGCCAACGGCGGAACCGTTTTTCAGCCTTACGTCGCCGACCGGCTGGTGGATCAGCGCGGCGGCGTGCTGTGGCAGCATAAGCCCGTTGAAGTCAGCCGTCTCGCCACCCGCCCCGAATACATCGAGCTGGTCAAAAAGGGGATGCGCGAAGTGGTGAATAACGCCGAGGGCAGCGGCAAGCGGGCGAAAAACGAGGTGATCGAGCTCTACGGCAAGACCGGTTCGGCCGAAGTCGGCAGCCGCGAGAACCGCTGGAAAAACACCTGGTTCATCGCTTTCGGCTCCTCCGGCGGCAAGACCTACGCGGTGGCGATGGTGATCGAGGAAGGGGTTTCCGGCGGCTTGAGCTGCGCCCCGCTGGTCGGCGATTTTTTCGAGAAATACCTCGAACCCGGGCGTTGAGCGCCGCTTTTCCGTGCTTTCCCGCTGAAATCGCTTGACGCGTTTCCAATTGGGGTGTATCTTGTTGACGGAAGGAGCAAGAGCGCAATATGAAAAAAACTTACGTTTTGGATACCAACGTGCTGCTCCACAGCGCGTTAAGCATGGAGTCATTTGCCGACAACGACGTCGTCATCCCGATGGCGGTGATCGAGGAGCTCGACAAATTCAAAAAGAATCAGGATGAACTCGGCCGCAACGCCCGGCAGGTGATCCGGCGGCTCGACGCGTTGCGGGTGCGCGGCAATCTGCGCGAGGGGGTTTCGCTCAAAAACGGTCATTCGATGGCGACCGGCAATCTTTTTGTCCTCACTTCCGCATCTTTCGACGGCATGAAGCTTAACGATGACCTCAAAAATGTCTTCAGTTCCGACCTCGGCTCGGATTCTCCCGACAACCGCATCCTCCGGGTTGCCTACGCCCTTCAGAAAAAGGGGCAGTACGTGGTTTTCATCAGCAAGGACATCAATCTCCGGTTGAAGGCCGACGCCCTCGGGCTGAAGGTCGAGGATTACGAGCGCGGCAAGGTCGATTTCGAATCGTTGTACACCGGTTTTCAGGAAATCCCGACCGATCGTGCCTCGATAGACCGGCTTTATCGCGAGCGCGAGGTGCCGTATCACAAAGATATGGGGCTGGAGATCAATGAGTTCGCGGTATTTCAGGTGGAGAACGCCAAGCAGTCGGCGATTGCCCGGCTGCAGGGAGACGGCAAGCTTCACTTACTCGAGCACGGCGGCGAGCGGGTGGTGTGGAACATTTCGGGGCGCAACAAGGAGCAGCGGATGGCGCTGGATCTCCTGTGCGATCCGGAGGTCAAGCTGGTGACGCTGGTGGGCGGGGCGGGGACCGGGAAGACCTTGCTGGCGCTGGCGGCCGCGCTGCAGTCGACGTTGCGGGACAATCTCTACGAGCGGATTCTGGTGTCGCGTCCGATTATTCCGTTGGGCAATGACATCGGTTAGTTGCCGGGGGACGAGGGGGCGAGGATGGCGAGCTGGATGCAGCCGATTTTCGACAACCTTGAATTTTTGTTGCAGGGGGAGGAGCGTAACGGCAAGCAGTCGCATGGTTCGAGCCGGATGACGCCGGAGAGTCTGATCAATTCGCATCGGATTGAGTTGGAGGCGTTGACGTATATTCGCGGGCGGAGTATTCCGCGGCAGTTTGTGATTGTGGACGAGGCGCAGAATTTGACGCCGCACGAGATCAAGACGATTGTGAGCCGGGCGGGGGAGGACACCAAGATTGTGTTGACCGGGGATCCGCAGCAGATTGACAATCCGTATTTGGATGCGTCGAGCAACGGGCTGACTTGTGCTGCCCAGCGGATGCGCGGGCATGCGATTCACGGGCATATTACGCTGGCCAAGAGTGAGCGCAGTGAGCTTGCCGCCCTCGCCGCCAAACTGCTCTGAAAAAAAAAGCGCCGCAGGCTCAAAAAAAGCGCGAAGCGCCAATCCCGCCCCCCGTCGTACGGGGGCGCGGTCCAGCG
>CAZRFG010000244.1:0-5504 GCA_964599205.1 uncultured Victivallaceae bacterium | reverse complement strand
TTGATTTTGCGCGGGAATAAAACGCCATTGCGGTTGTACGGCAAAAAGGCATTTTCGAGCTGGATGAACTCCCGGAAGTCGTCGGTGTACGCCAGCCCGATGGTCGGACCATGATACCAGTTGCACCAGCTGATGTAGTAGCGGCCGTCGATCCAGCAGACCCGGGGGTCGTAGCCGTACTCAAAATGGGCCAGCGATTCCGGGGCATTGCGGAAAACGATCGGCTCGGGAGAGATGTCCCAGTTGATGCCGTCGCGGCTGAACCCGGCGTGAAGCCGCATCTGGCGGGCTCGATTGTCGCAGCGGAAGACTCCGGCGAAGCCGTCGCCGAAGGGAACCACCGCGCTGTTGAAAATACTGTTGGAACTCGGTATCGCGTCGCGCCGGATAACCGGATTGGCGGCATACCGCCAGACCGCGTCCTTAGAGTTTGCCGGGCGCTCCTGCCAGGGAATATTGGGTTGTTCGCGACCGATGATGCTGACGCTCATAATGATCCTTCCATAATCCTTCAAAATTGCGGACTTCAGCGAAAATCCGCTTGTTGCGGCAAGTCTATTGAAATGTCCCGGTAAATCAATACTCCACCGCAGACAACAAATTGAAATTGAATTTCCGCCCTTCCGGGGTGATTTCAAGCTCAAGCGCCGCCGGATAGCGGCTGCCCGCGCTTCGCTGCCACTCGAATGCCGTCACCGGATTGCGAACTTTGCCGGCGCTCCAACAGCGAAGCGGCCCCTGCGAGAGCAAAGAAAGTTTGTCGGTGAAGTCGCTCCGGAGCGGAATCTCCCGTTTGGTCCCGTCAGGATAAATTTCCCGGATCACAGCCAGAATCTGGGTCTCCCCCATTGGCAGAAAGTCGGAACTCAGCAGCAGGATCGCCCCCCCGGCATCGGATTTGAACGGACAGCGGAGCCTGAGCGGAGCATCCGATTCAGCGGCGGGAGCGACTTCGATGAATTCCACCGGTTCGCCTGGATTGAGCTCGGAGCGCATGAAAATACTTTTGGGCCCGGAAAAGTCATGTACTGAAAGCACTCCCCCCGAAGCCGGAATAGGCGAACTCCCTCCCTCAAAACTGCCGTGATTGAACTTGACGATTTTACCGTTTTCAAAGATCCACTCCAAGCCGATCTGATTGGTGCGCGAATTGGCCCCGTAATTGGGCAGATAAAGAATCGCCTGGCGGGTGCCGCGCGAAGCATTGATCCCGTCGAGCCGCATTCCGGCGTGGGGGTTGTCCGGACTCAGCAGATAAAACTGCCGGTCCCGGGATGCATCGCGCAACTGCTCCGCGGTCACCGTCTGGCGCTGAAAAGAGCCGCTGTTGACCGCGCGGTTGAGCGGAAACGCGATTCCGGCCGCCGATAACGAAGCTCCCTGATCGCTGAATGCCTTCCCCCCCGGCAATTCAACCGGCAGCGCCGTGACTTCAACCGCCCGGATTTCGGGACGACGGGAAAAAAAGTGGTTGAAGATGTCTTTGGCCGAAAACTCTACCTCCGAACCCTGATTCCAGGCCAACTCGATCGGGTCGACAAACGCGCTGCGGTCGGTGTCGACGCCATTCCAGGAAGTGGCCAGCAGCGTATTGATCTGCTTCTGTCGCGCCTGATTCATCAAGCGGCGGGTGCCGGGCCGGGAATTCCAGGGCGACACCCAGATTTCGCGCCGGGCGGCCAGCAATTTATCCAATCCGGGATTGGCGGCGACCGGATCGTAGCACCAGTAGTCGATCGCCATATTTTCCGGCAATCGGGTCCGCACGCTTTCAGTCGATTCGGCATTGGCCGGTTCCATCTTGGCGGCTTCGGATTTGGCGATCAGCATATCGTGCCAGATCACCGGTTTGACGTTGCGTTTTTTGAGGTGGGTTGCGACGTTGTTGAGGTGTTTCCAGTACAACTCGGCGGGGTTTTCGCCCCGGCCCTTGAAATGGGCGAATACCGCCTGGCACTCATCGGTGCCGATCAGAAAATAGTCGGGATTGTTGAAGAGATCGCACAACTCGTCAAGCACCGCCAGATATTTTCGGTAGAAATCCGGCTGCGTAATGTCCTGTCCGATTTTTTTCTGATTGACGGTGAGCGGATACAGCTGGATCGAGCGTTCCAGGTGTCCGATCGAATTGACCGACGGGTACACCTTGATGCCGCGACGGCCGGCGTACTCGATGAGTTCTTTGAGCTGGGCGTTTTTCCAGCCGTTGGGAAGGGTCAGCCCGGGATATTTGGATTCAAAACGTCCGCCGATATCGAATACCGCGAAATTGTATCCCAGCCGCCGCATCAAGTCGATGCTTCGGCGCAGCGAATCAAATTGCGCCGGATTGGCGACAAAGGCCATCTGCAGGAACATTCCGCGTTTCGGCATGTCGGGCCAGTCGCTGATCTGCCGGACGGTCAATTCGACTGCCGACTTGCGGTGGATGACGTCCCGGCTTTCCAGCAGGTTGAACAACCGTCCGGCAGCGGCAAAGAAGCCGGGCAAGCCGGCTGCTTTGACCGTAATTTGATTGACGGCGAAGTCAAGTTCGAACTCCTCATTGCGCTTCAGCTTCGGTTCAAGCGACAACACAATCCGGGTGAGGTCGCCGTCATTTGCCTCAACCCAGCCGTATTTGGTGGTCAACTCCTCACCCAACAGCCGGCGGACAGTGGGAAAATCCCCCTCCACCTTGAATCGGTTGGCGAGTTGAATCGCGCCGTCCGTGATCACTTTTTTGGGAACCGGGATCAGATTGAGATCGGCGCACTTCTGCGGTGTCAGCGTGTCCGCGAACAGCCCGCCGGCCAGCAGCAGCAAAGCGATGGGGATAAAGATTTTCATCCGTAATTCTTCCTCAAATGGTGAATGACTTGGTGAATTCCTGATTGAAAAATGCCTTGATAAAGACAGTCGAAGTGTGTTTCACCCGATTAAACTGATTAAGCGCAATGCCCGCTTTCGATTCACAGTGCCCGTCGATGAAATTCAGATTGATTTTCCCGGTGTGACGCTCAAGCAGGCCGCCGGGTTTTGCGTTGTCGATGCCGGTGCGGTTGTAGAAGTAATGGCCGGCCAGCTTTTGCCGGGTCGAATGCCAGGAATCACCGTGGAGCACGAATTTCGACGGAAAATCAAACCGGTTGAGGCGGAAAAAAACCTGCCGGTTGTAACCGCCGACATTGCCGGTCATCACCGCAAAGCGATCCCATTCATTGCCGGTGGTCGAGGCGCTGACCGACTGATCGTTGTTGCTTTGAAACATCGCGTACGTGGATTCATATTTTTTGTAGCTGAGGTCTTTGTAAGTGGTGTCATTGAAAGTGACCGGACAGAAAAAAGTATCCACTTTGCTCTCGTGGAAGGTGTTTTTAAGCGTCTCACCCCATTGGATGTAGTTGGATGAGACATAGCCGCTCCAGAATGCGAGATAATCCTCATAAGTTGTCGCGTACATCGCCTGATAGGTGCCGACCTGCTTGAGATTGCTCATGCAACTGATCGCCTTGCCTTTTTCACGCGCATGGTTAAGCGCCGGCAGCAGCATCGAGGCCAGGATGGCGATGATCGCGATGACCACCAGCAATTCAATCAACGTAAAAGAACACCTCTTCATAACGGAACCCTTTCATAATTGCATTGTTTTGATGCGGCAAGTACTATGGCGGACAATGATTTCTGGCGGAGGAGGCAGCTTGATTTCCCGCCGTGCCGGATCGGCGGTCTGGTCGAGCAGATCGATCATCAGATTGGCAGCGGCACGGCCGTATTCGAAAACGTCGCCGCCGCAGGCGGTGATCGGAATCGAATTCCATTCGCAAAGCGGAGTATCATCGCGAGAGACGATGCTGAAGTCATCCGGACATTTTCGGCCGAGACTGACCAGCTGCTGCATAAAGCCCGAGCAGATCTGGTCGTTGGCGATCATCGCCGTACAGCCGTTGTACTTGTGGATGAAGACCTCGTTGCAGAGCTCCCGCCCGCGCCGCAGGTCGCCGATGTCGAGGAAGGAATTGGAGAAGTGACCGTTGATTTTATGCTTGCCGGTCCGGTTGAACTCCTTGAGAATGGCTTCGGTCTCAAGCCGTTCCCCTTCGGCAAAGTAGGGCAGCAGCACCTCCCGGTGTCCGAGTTCGGCCAGGTGCCGGAACGCGCCCAAAGGAGAGTTGCCGCGGTCGATCCGGTAGAACTCCTCGTGGTGGCAGTACCCGAGGATCGCCACCGGAATCCCCATCGCCAGCAGAAACTCCTCGGAGGCGATCTCCCCGGCGACGATCAGCGCATCGACGTTGCGGCGGCGGAGATTCTGCGGGGCCAGAAAATCCCGCAGCTTGGCGAGGTTGAACAAACTGACCGTGCAATAATAATTGCGCGCGCTGCAGGCATTCTCCACCCCGGCGAGAATGGTACCGAAGTAGCTGTTGGCAAAGCCGAGCATCGCCGACGAGGAGATCAGGAGCCCGATGTGGCGGGTCCGCCCGTTGCTCATCGCCTGAGCCTGTTGCAACGGTTGATAACCGCATTCATCGATCACTTTTTTCACTTTTGCGAAGGTCTCGGGACTCACCCGCGACTTCGGATCGTTGTTGATGACCTCGGAAACGGTGGCTTTTGAGACCCCGCTTAATCTGGCAATATCATTGATGGTGACGCGTTTCATCGCAAGCGACCTCCTGGATTTCCATTTTTACGCACATCGAACCGGTTCGACTGGGTTGGCTTAATTATATATCGAACCGGTTCGATTGTCAAGGGTCAATTCCAAAAAAATGTAAAAATTTATTGATTGAATAATTCCCGTCGGCCATTGTTTTTGGCGAGGAATTCGATTATAATAAAAAGAAAGCCGGAGAGCCGGAAGCCGAAACGGCGGCGGCACGGTTCAAATCGGAGCGGCACGGAACAAGCCGGAAAACCGGCGTTGCGAATACGTGAAAGAACACCACAAAATGACTCCCCGATTATGTAAGGAATCCGCATCATGAAGCAAACCCGGATCACCAGCGCGATCATCGGCGCCGGCGCGCCCAACATCGCCACCAACCACCATTTGCCCGCATCGCTGCTGGCCCCGTCGATCGAACTGGTCGCGTTGGCGGACATCTGCGAAGGCGTCCTCGAGTACGCCGCCCGGCACCGGCTGCGGCCCTGCCGCTCGCTCGAAGAGGTGCTGGCCGATCCGACGATCGAGATGGTCCAGATCGCCACTCCCGACCAGTTTCACTGCCGCCAGGCGCTGACCGCGCTGGCCGCCGGCAAAGCGGTGTTGCTGCAGAAGCCCCCCTGCTTGTCGCGCACGGAACTCGCCCTCCTCGTCGAAGCCGCCGGGCGGTATCCCGGCCGGCTCAAAATCATGCTCAACAACCGCGCCACGCCGCTGGTGCGGACGATCAGGTCGCTGATTGAGGCGGGGGCGATCGGCGAACTCAGGATGCTGTCGCTGCAATACCGCGGGCGACGGTTCCCGATCGCCAATCCGGCCAGCTTTTATCTCTCCGCCGCGTCCGGCGGAGTTTGGA
>CAZRFG010000243.1:0-5525 GCA_964599205.1 uncultured Victivallaceae bacterium | reverse complement strand
TTTCGCGCCTGCCGTTTGCGCTGGCCGTACCGGATCGGCAATATCGTGATCGAGGATTTCCCGATCGCCATGGCAAAGGTCGCGGTCGAGCTCGGCGACGGCCGCCGGGCGACCGGGTACGGCAGCACCCCCCTGAGCGTCGGCTGGGCTTGGCCTGATGCCAAACTCGACTGGCGTGAGCGCGAAAAAAAGATGCGCGCAGCCTGCGTCGAGCTTGCCGGAGCGTGGCGTCAAGTCACTGCCTCCGGCCATCCCCTTGAGCTCGGCTTCGACTTTCTCGAGCAGCGGCTCGCCGCCGCCGTGCCCGGGCTCCCGGAGCTGGCGGCGCTGGTCTGCAATTCGCCCTTTGACCTCGCGCTCCACGATGCCTACGGCCGGGCGCTCGGGGTGTCGAGCTTTACGACCTGCCGGCCACCCTTTTTATCGCGCGATCTCGCCGACTTTTTCTGCGACGACGAGCTTTGCATGACCTATCCAGAGCGCTATCTCGTCGCCGCGCCTCCCGCCCGGCTGCCGGTCTGGCACTCGGTGGGCGGGCTGGACGCGTTGACCGAGGCCGAACTCACCGGGAGCGAGCCCGCCGACGGCTACCCGGTGACGCTCGAGGAGTGGATCCGCCGCGACGGACTCGACTGCCTCAAATTCAAACTCGTCGGCAACAACTTCGACTGGGACGTCAAACGCACGCTCGGGATCGGCGAACTCGCCCGCAAGTACGGCGTCCGGCACCTCTCACCCGACTTCAACTGCACCGCGACCGAAGTTGATTACGTGAATTCGGTTCTGGATGAAGTCAAAGGCCGTGACGCCGAGGCGTACCGCCGGATTGACTACGTCGAGCAGCCTTTCGGCCACGATTTCATCGAGCGCGGCATCGATGTCTCGTCGATTGCGGCGCGTAAACCGTTGTATCTTGACGAAAGCGCCCACGACTGGCGCTGCGTCGAACGCGGCCGCCAACTCGGCTGGACCGGGGTGGCGCTCAAGGTCTGCAAGACGCTGACCGGGGCGCTCCTCTCCGGCTGTTACGCCAGGAGTCGCGGCATGGGGATCATGGTTCAGGACCTCACCAATCCCGCCGAAGCGATGATTCCCCACGTCAACTTCGCCGCCCGGATCGGTTCGACGCTCGGGGTCGAATGCAATTCGCCGCAGTTCTGCCCGCAGGCGTCGGAAGCGTTCGCCGCGCGCCATCCCGGCCTCTACCGCCGGAACGGCGGGGTGGTCGAGCTCGCCACGCTCGGCCCGCTCGGATTGGGATATCTCCCGGAAGACCTCGCCGAAATTGCGGCGGCAATGAAAGGAACCGACCGATGAATGGCAAAGAACTACCCGGGGCCGGCCTCGCCGGTCGTTTTCAGCCCGAAGCGACGACGCGCCGGCGCGAAGCGATCGAGTGGTCGATCACCTACGCCTACAACGCCACCGATGCCGGCCATCTGCGGCTGCTGCTGATCGGCGACTCGATCTGCAACGATTACCAGCGCTTCGTCCGCGAAAAGCTGGAGAACCGGCTCAACGTCTCCTTCTGGGCGACCAGCAAATGTGTGACCGATCCCGATTATTTCCGCGAACTCGAATTTATTCTCGGCTCGTACCGCTACGACCTCATCACTTTCAACAACGGCTTGCACAGCCTCACCACCGATCCCGCCGAGTGGGAGGAAGCGTTCCGCCGCGCTCTCGCGATGATCCGCGCCAAGTGCCCGGATGCGAAGCTTTTCGTGGTCACCAGCACTCCGCTCACCGATGAGGACAAAAACCGCCGGGTGAAGGAGATCAATGTCGCCACCGCCCGGCTCGCCGCCGAGGCCGGACTGCCGATGATCGACCTCTACGGCGCGATGGCTCCGCTTGATCGCGAACGGAACTGGCGTGACGTTTATCACTTCCACCCCGAAGCGGTGGCGCTTCAGGCCGATGCGCTGATCGCCGCATTGCCGCAGGACCTTTTGACCGCGACCGATTTGCGGCAGATGAGCTCCGAAACCGGCCCCGACGGCCGGATCGGGTAGCGGTTCCTCAGGCGCGGCGATAGCGCGACGGCGGCACCCCGTAGCATTTGCGGAAGGCGGCGCTGAAGGCGAATTGCGAGGGGTAGCCGAGCATCGCCGCGATTTCCTTGACCGGGCGGCTTCCCTCGAGCAAGAGGTGCCCGGCGGGCCGGAGCCGTACCTTTTCGCAATACTGTTTCGGCGTTTCGCCGGTTTCTTGATGAAACAACGCCCTGAACCGGCGTTCGCATAAATTGCATTGGCGGGCCAGTTCGGCGACCGGCGGAATCCGCGGCGCGCTCCGGTCGATGCGGTCCAGCACTTCGGCGATCCGGCGGTCGCATTGCCGTTGCCGTCGTTCCGATTCCGCTTCGAGTCCGAGCAGATACCCGCCGAAAAGTTCGGACACCGCTCGTGCCGACGCTGCGTCGGACCGTCCGGCCAGCTCCTGCAGTCGGCCGAAAAACTGGATTTCCCAGCTCCGGTTCGGAACCGTCAGTCGCCGCTCTTGCGCCGCTCCGGCAGGATCGTTGAATTCAAACCAGCAGAACTGCCACTCTTCATGCTCGGTGCCGTAGCCGGTGATTGCCGCGTTGTCGAGGAGCAGTACTTCACCCGGCTCCGCCCGGCAGCTCGAACCGTCGGCGAAATGGACCACCCCAGCCCCCCTGATGGTTCGGATCAGGATCGCCAGCGGTTGCGGTCGGTTGCGGCGGACCTGATAGCTCGGGTCGGCCTCGACTTGCCAGATTGCGCGTAGCGTGCACAAGCTTCCCGCCACCGGCGCGGCGGGCGCGAAACAGCGGTCTAGAGTGCCGTTTTTCATATTGATTCTTCCGGTTTTGCCATGTTCAAAATTGAGTTTTTACGCTATACTATAGCATTACTCGGAAAAATTGAAATGCCGGAAAAGATATTGAAAGGTGTTGTGATATGAAAACTCCGCGTCAGAATCTCCTCGACCTCTTCCGCCGCCGCGGCATCGAGCGTGCCGTGCCGTCTTTTTCGCTTTCACCGATCATGGTGGACAAATTCGAACGCAAGTTCGGCCACCGCGATTATGTCGAAGAGTTCGATTTTTCGATCCGCTCGTCAAGCGTGTCGTTGCTCAAGCAGGAGTTCACCGGTTGGCGCGAGCGTTATTTCGCCGGAATCGATTTCCTGCCCGCCACCACTTTTGACCGCTGGGGGGTGGCCCGCGAATCGACGCCGGAGTCGATGCACATGAGCCGGATGTACCAGCCGATGCGGGACTTCACTTCGCTCGCCGACTATCTAAATTATCCCTATCCGGTCTTTGACCCGGCCGCGCTGCCGCGTTTGCGCGAAGAAATCGCGGCCTGGCACGAGCGGGGGTATTTCGTCTCGCAGCTCCAGCAGTGCACGGTCTGGGAGACCGCCTGGTACATGCGGGGGATGGAGGCGATGATGATCGATATGCTGAGCGGCGAGGAGACCGTCGCCTGTCACCTCGACCGGGTGACCGAACTCGCCTGCCGGATGGCCGAAGCCTGCACCGAGGCCGGGGCCGACCTCCTGTTTCTCGGCGACGATATCGGCATGCAGCACACCATCATGATGTCGCACGAACTTTACCGTCAATGGCTCAAGCCGCGCCTGGTCCGGGTGATCGCGGCGGCGCGGGCGGTCCGGCCGGATATTCTGATCGCCTACCACTCCTGCGGCTTCGTCGAACCTTTCATCGACGACCTGATCGGGGCGGGGATCGACATCCTCAACCCGGTTCAGCCGGAGTGCATGAACTTTGCCGACATTCACGCCAAATACGGCGACCGGCTGTCGTTCTGGGGGACGCTCGGCACCCAGACCCTCTTCCCGCATGGCACGCCGGAGGAGGTTTATTGCGAAACCATCCGCAACCTCGAGATCGCCGGTCCCAGGGGCGGCTTGCTCCCCACCCCGACCCACTTGGTCGAGCCCGAAGTCCCGCTTGAAAACATCCTCGCCTACGTCCAGGCCTGCCGCGACTTCCGGCCTTGAGCGATGACCCCGAAGCCGCATGGCGCCGTTTTTTTGCGTTTTTTTCTCTTTTATGGCAGGAATTTACGCTGAACGGTGATACCGTATTTCATCATTGTTTTCACGGTTATCGCAAGGAGAATCGCCATGAATGAATTGCGCCTCGCCACGTGGACCATGCCCTGCTGCGGATTGGGAATCGAATCGCCGTTCCCGCCGCTGGTGCGGCAGCGGAAACGGCCGGCGTTCAAAGAATTCGATCCCGGATTGCCGCCCGAGGAGTATCGTCACTTCGGCTACGGCGCGGAGTGGAACATTCTCCCCTACGCCACCCAGAACGGCTACGACCGCAACCGTTCGTCGCGCGAGTTCAAAACCGCGGTGCTTGAGAACAACCGGCTGCGGGCCACTTTTCTCCTCGAATTCGGCGGCCGGCTGTGGTCGCTTTTTGACAAGAAACTCAAGCGCGAACTTCTCAACGTCAATCCGGTGTTCCAAGCCGGCAATCTTGCTTTGCGCAACGCCTGGTTCGCCGGGGGGATCGAGTGGAATCTCGGCTGGCCGGGGCATTTTCCCTATACCTTTTCGCCGATGCACGCGGTCCGGGGCGAGGGCGCGCCGTACCCGGTGCTGCGGATGTACGAATGGGAACGCAAACGCCGGACGCCGTACCAGATCGATTTCTTTCTGCCGGGCGATGACGCCGCCTTTCTCCACAGCTTCGTCCGGATCGACAATCCGACCGAAACGGTGATGCCGGTCTACTGGTGGAGCAACCTCGCGGTCGACGAGACGCCGGAGACCCGGGTCATCGTCCCGGCGACCAAAGCGGTGACCGAGGGCGGCCGGGTGGTTTCGGTCCCGTTCTGCGATAATATCGACATGAGCTACCCCGCCCGCAATCCGGGGGCGCGCGATTACTTCTTTCACATGGAGGAGACGCCGCGCCGCTGGGAGGCGGCACTTGACGGGGCCGGGCGCGGGATGATCTACACCTCGGGGCATTTGCTCAAGGGCCGCAAGCTCTTCGTCTGGGGCCAGAGTCAGGGCGGCCGCCACTGGCAGGAGTTCCTCGCCAAACCCGGCGCGACGCATTACTGCGAAATCCAGAGCGGCCTCGGCAAAACCCAGCTCGGCTGTATGCCGCTCGCCCCCGGCGCGGCGTACCGCTGGATGGAGGCCTTTGGCGCGCTCGAGATCGAAGCCGCCCAGGCACACGGCGAGTGGAGTGCGGCGATCAGCGCCGCGGCGGCCAAGTTGGAGAAGATGCTTCCCGCCGCCCGCTTTGACGAGCTGGAGGCGGAAGCGCGGAACATTGCCGAACTTCCGGCGGGCGAGGCGCTGCAGGACGGCTCCGGCTGGGGGGCTTTAGAGGACCGGCTGCGCGCCGAGCTCGGAAAGCCTTTTTTTCATACCGTTTCGACCCGGTACAGCGACCGGACTTGCGGCCCGCTTCAGCAGCCGTGGCTCGACTTGCTGGCGGGAAAACTCCCCGGCGAGGAGGCGGTCAATCTCGCCTCGTTCATGGTCGAGGCCGAGTGGCAGGATTTG
>CAZRFG010000242.1:0-5535 GCA_964599205.1 uncultured Victivallaceae bacterium | reverse complement strand
GCGACCAGGGGTGTTCGCCCCCTGGACGGCGACCCCGTACGACGGGGGGCGGGATGGGCGCTTCGCGCTTTTTTTGAGCCTGCGGCGCTTTTTTATTATTTTTTTTCAGCCTGCGGCGCTTGTTCCGCCGCGCCCTTCTCAACAAAAACCTTTTCCGGCCTGAGCCTCACAATCGCCCTGATGTCATCTCGTTTCGGCTCATAACTCTTCACCCCGTCACCATCCCTGCCGTCCTGACCGACACTCCATACCTGAACCGCCGGCACCTTCATCTTACATGGCAAATAATCTTTGCGATCGATAACGACTTCCACCTCACAATCCCCCTTGCGATACAACATCGGCTTGCCGGTAAAAGGATCCTCCGGCACCCCCTCCACCCGCTCCGGCCACTCCCCGCTAAAACGCATGGCTTCATACACCTCCAGCAGTTTCCGGGTCGCCCGCAATCGCGCCGCCAACTCCCGCCGGGATATATACGGTTCAATATTCGGTTTAAACTGCCAGACCAACGTTCCCCATCTACGCCCCCCCTCCGGCGTCGGCTTCTCCCATTGCCAAAACGCATCGATCAGATCAAGCCGCAGGAAAATTGTCGGCACCGGGAGCAGCAACCGGCAAGTCAGCAACGGCACCGGATGACGATCATCTCTGCGATATTCGGGATACTTCAAGGTTCCGTCATCAAATTGCCGCAACACCTCCAGCATCGCCACCGCGCCGAGATAACGATTCCGCTCAAACACCGTCGGAATCTCCCGCTCCCAACGTTCGATCAAATCAGTCATCTCCCGGACATCGTTCGTACTCAAAATGCCCTCCTCCATCATCAGGGCCATATTGTCAAGGGCTTCCCGGAGCTCATAACTCCATCCCGAAAAACGCCCTTCCTCTCCAAGTGCATTTATGGCGACAAGCTGATATCGCCACTGTTTTCTAACCGGCTCAAAGTGACCGAGGAAAAGCTCACTGCGCAATCGCCGGTTGATCTCGTGGAGCTGGTAGCAGATTTTATCGGCATGGCCCGGTCCCCGCCCATCGTATATCCGAAAAGCTGACCAATCCAGAATATTCGGCTCGGAGGGATCATAATCCGCCTTGTCACACGCAGCGTCAAATTGCACCCAATACGGCATCGCGGATTCACGCAGAGCAACCCATTTTTCCCGACATTTCGGCGTCATCATCACGAAAGCGTCACTGATAGTGGCATCATCCAACTCAGTCCAATGTTTGCCTTTGAGAGAAACCGCATCAGGGAACCACGGTGTCGGACGAAACTCGTCTTTCCGCAGCGGACGGCCGTTGAGGTAATATTCCCGCATATTCGCCAGATCGAGCGGACGGTCAAAAGTCCGCCGGAGTTTGCCAAGTTCACGGTGATAGAGGATCTCGGTTGTCAGGCTCCCGCATTGAAGCGCCACGGCATATCCGGCGGCGATCAGCGCCAGTATCCGCACCGGACGCGTCCAAACCGTCCTGCCATCAAGCGCGGAAAAAACTTTTCCCCAAGCCCAAACCATGCCGAGCACCAGCAGAATCTCCGCGCCGATCAGCAACAGCCACCCCGGCCAACTGCCTTGCAGCAGCTTCATCGCCACCGCGGAGATCACATCCGGGGAGATTCCCGTGCCCCGGCCGCGGTAATCATACCAGAGCCGGGCGACCGAAATCAGTAGCGCCCAATTGACCGCGAGCACAACGACGATCGTCCCGATCCCGCAACCGCAACCGGCAAGCGCCAGCCGCCGGGCGCGCGACGAATGCCGCCATGCCTCCGGGATCGGCAGCAGCGCACCGCCGAGATAGATCATGGCGATGGCGACCAGATCGGTCCATTTCAGGCTGTATTGACGCCAATCAATCAGACTCTGCAAACTGTTTTTCAACCACTCCGGCGTCTGAGTTCCGGCAAAATTATACAGTTCATTTTTTTGCAGAAGCCAGCATCCGAATCCCAAAACGAGTCCACCCCAGATCAGCCAGTGCAATCGGAACCGCAAGCCCGGCCGGCCGCATTGCCCGAGATAGATGCCCAGCTGGATGGCGAGGTAAACCCATGCCAGCGCCGCCGCGACTAACGCCGACAACACCAAGGCAACCGAAGCATATAGCAAAAAAGAATCAACAGCACTGCCGAAAAACATCGTCACCCATATGGAATCGGCAAAGAGCCAGCAAGTAAAAATCAGCAGTCCGAGCGAGAAAAATGCACGCTCCGCCGGGCGGCCCCATAAGAACAGCTTTTTCACCAGTCGAATCATGGGTCGATGCCCTCCCGATTGCGGCATAAAAGTCCTGAGCTATACTCCGTGCCTCCGTGCGAAATCTTCTCCCCCCATTCCGAGGCCGACGGTCGGCCTGCTTCGCTCGATGTCGTTCGCCGGTCACTTCGTGACACGGCTGCCGACCTCGCTCCCGCAGAGTTGTGTCGGCTCCGCCGACCTCGGGGGGAGCGCTGCGCTTAGCTTCGCTCGCTTTTTAGCGAGCGACCAGGGGTGTTCGCCCCCTGGACGGCGCCCCCGTACGACGGGGAGCGGGGTTGGCGCTTCGCGCCTTTTTTTGAGCCTGCGGCGCTTTTTCTTTTTTTTATTTTTTCTCGGTGATCACTTTGTCACCGTCGAAGCGCACGATCGCCTTCTTCCCGTCCTTAAAGGTCAACTCCACCCCGTCCGCCAGCTTCTTCACCTCCGGCAACTTGTCCCGTTCCCCCACCCGGTACGGCAACAACACCGTAATCAAATCCATCTCCCGCGACTTCTCCGGCGCCGACGCCCGGAAATGCCACTGCTCCGTCCGACTCGGACTCGGCTGCGGCGCCACCGGGAACTTGTCGAACGACTCAAACTTCCACGGCTTATCCGCCAGAAAACGCACTTCCAACTCCGCCTTCGGCATCTTCAACGTGACCTTCTGCGCCTTCTCATCAAACGCCCCCGGCTTGAAGCCGTGGAGATTGTATTCAAAAATATGCTCATTCTTGTCCACATTGAAGTCCCGGATCACAAAAATTCCCGGCCGCACATGGACGATCGTCCGCTTCGCCTTGAGAAACCCCGGATACGCCGCCGTCGCATCGCCGGTCGCAATGTCGAAATCCTTGCCGGTCGAGAATTCGGTGATCTTGCCTACCGCCTCGCCGCCCCGGATCTGCCCCTTGCCGCCGTCAAAGGTCACCCCGTTGCGCGCCTTGGTCTGACGCGTCCAGCCCTCGTGGTGCGGCGAACTGTAGTAGTCGTAATACCCGCTCGAAATCGCCAGCGGCTCACCGAACGCCTCCAGCATGAAACAATTCTGCGCATTGTGGTGATGCGACACCGTGCCATACGGATTGCTCTGAAAAATCAAACCGACGTCGTTGTCGAAGTTGTCGAGGTCGGTTCGCATCGCAACAAAGCCGATGCCGGGGAAATTCCACGCCTTCGGCAGCTTCGCCAGATTCGGCTTGTCCAGCTTCACCCCGCCGGTCAGCACCGGCCAGACCGAGAAGTCGAGCCGCGACGGCAGCGTGCTCGACGGCTTGAGGAAGTCGGCGTTGCGGTTGTACGCCGCCATCACCTTCAACATCTGCGCCTGGTTGACCGGATCGACGCCGTCGCCGAAACTGGTCTGCTTGCTTGGTCCCGGCCAGCCGATCATCGGATAATAACCGGTATTGACGAAAAACGGCTTCTTGCCGAGGTCGATCCCGGTCGCATTGCGCACCACAAAAAGGAAACGCATGGTCCGGTCGATGGTGTAGCTCCAGTAGCCCGGCCCTTCATTCCACCCCCCGTCCGGCGTGCCGTAGGTCGGGGCCGCCACCCAGAAAACGGTCAGCGCATAGTCGAGGTAATCCTTCATCTCCGGGTGCTCCGGCAACAGCATGATCGCCGCTTCGCCGAGAATCTGCAAATAGCCGTTGGCATGGCTTTCATACGGATTGGAGTCCATCGGCTTGCGGCGCAGGAAATCGTAGTTCTGCTTGGCCCGGATCAGGATCGACTTCTCCATTTTGGCCCGTTCCTCGGGCGTGAAGAGGTCGTAGGTCCAGTCGTAGGCGCAGACGCCCCAGCGCATGATCCACATCGCCGGTTCGTCGTTGTTCTCCAGCGCGGTCGCCCCTTCGGGATTCCAGTCGACAAAGAAATAGAGCAAACGCCGCTTCGCCTCATTGCCGTACTTGGGGTCGCCGGTCAGGAGATAGGTCAGCGCGCACTGATTCATCCGCTGCTGGTCGGGCCGGGTAGACTTGAAAATTTTGGTGTAGACCTCCAGCCGCTTGGGGTCGCCCGCCGGGGGCAGATAGTCCGGCTCGGGAATCAGCGGCGCGTCGATGTGTTTATCCATCCATTTTTTGAGCCCGTCGGCCAGTTCCTTCAAGTCGCCCGACTTGGCCCGGCGGCGGATTTCGGCGACCGCGTCGGGATTCATGTAGAGCCGGGGGTGACCTTTGGAAATCTTCTTCACCGCGGCGTCGAGGTCGGGATAGGGATTGGCCGGAATGCCGTCGGGAACGGTGAAACTCCGGCTCTTGCTCCAGACCACCGCGCCACCGGCATTCTCGACGCCGTAACGCCAGTACCATTTGCCGGGTTTGAGCGTCTGGCGCGGAATGTACATATGCATGTCAAGTTTGCCCTGCCGCACCGTATCCGCGCTCTTGAACGCCGGGTCGGGGGAGTATTCGAGGCTATAGGTATATTTTCCCGGCTTCCAGTCGAGCGGCGGGAGAAAGACGAACGGCGACGGATTGACCGCGAGCACCGCCCCGTCGGCCGGGGTGAAGGGGTAGTTGAGCTGGTTGACCGGTTCGCGGTCGAGCCCGAACTTGTCGGCCGGGTTTTCGGTTTTCGGGGTCAGAGCCTTGAGCGAAACGTCGTCGAAGTACACGGTGCCGGTTTCGGCCTTGTCGTCGGTGGTGGGGGCCAGCATCAGATTGGGATTGTCGGCGTCGGCGGGAACACGGTTGAACTCCATCACATACTCCTTCCACTCCGGCCCGGCTTCGAAGACTTTAACGTCGGCGGAAATGAATTTTTTGTCCGCTTTGCGGTTGAAGAGGAGGCCGGCGCGGAAACGCCGCGCCTGGTCGGCGCGGGCGAAGAAACGCAGTTCCAGCCGGGTGGTGTCGGCCGGAAGGTCGGCGAACTGGGTGGCGAAGGGACGGGCGTCGGCCCAGGTGTCGTTCGCCGCGAGGCAGAATTTACCGGCGTGGGGCTGGTCGGTCGAATAAGTGATGATTTTGGACGTATCGCCCATTCCGGCGATGGTGCCGTAGGGCATCCAGCCGCCTTTTTCCTCAAAGCCCGGATTCTTCAGCAGATTGTCCGCTCCGGCGGCGGCAAGCGCCGTCAGCGTCAGCAACACCGGCAAAACTCGTTGCATCTTCTTGGTCTCCCTGAGTTGGCGTCAAGCGTCGTAACGATCGCGATAAATGATGTTTGATATAGTATACCGCCGCTTTTCCGGAAAGACAATAGCAGAAATCAACGATTGATAGCATTTTTCAAGTGCCCGTTCAGTAGATCGGGTCGAAGTAATCACGCTGGACGT
>CAZRFG010000241.1:0-5542 GCA_964599205.1 uncultured Victivallaceae bacterium | reverse complement strand
GACTTCACGCTGGATCACCATGCTCTTGCGGTGGGTGTGGTAGAATTCGATCGGGTCCTCGATGGTGATGATGTGGCAGGCGCGCTCGCGGTTGATGATGTCGAGCATCGAAGCCAGCGTGGTCGACTTCCCGGAACCGGTCGGGCCGGTGACCAGCACCATGCCGCGGGGTTTGTAGAGAATATCCTTGACGCTCTCCGGCAAGCCGAGCTGCTGAAAGGTCAGCAGCCGGTTCGGAATCTGACGCAGAATCGTCCCGAAATAGCCCTTCTGCTTGAAGGCGCTGACGCGGAAACGGGCCTGGTCGCCGAAACTGAAACCGAAGTCGGCCGAACCGACTTCCTGAATCTGCTGCAAATGGGAGTCCGACGCGATCGCCTTGACCAGGCGCTCGGTGTCCTGGGGATTGAGCACCGGCAGTTCCAGCGGGGTCATTTCACCATGCAGACGGATCATCGGCGGCGACCCGACTTCGATATGCAAGTCGCTGGCGTCCTCGTCGACGACAAACTGAAGCAACTCGGCCATTTCCACTAATTCAGCCATGATATAACCTCTCTAAGCTATGTTTCAAAAATGCATTACGTATAGCGGACGACCTCGTCGACCGAGGTTTCGCCGTTGAGAATCGCGAGCAGACCGTCCTCGCGGATGGTGCGCATGCCCTGCTCGCGGGCGCGTTCGCGGATTTCCATCATCGGCGCGTTGGCGTAGATGAGTTCGCGAATCGAGTTGTTGACCAGCAGGAGTTCGCAGATCGCTTTCCGGCCCTTGTAACCGGTGCCGTTGCAGACCGAGCATCCCTTGCCGTAGGCGAATTTGCGATCGCCGACATCAGCGCGGTCCATGCGCAGGCGTTTGAGGTCTTCGTCGGTCGGCACATAGGTGGTCTTGCAGTTCTGGCAGACCCGGCGGATCAGCCGCTGGCTGAGGATCCCGGCGAGCGACGAACAGATCAGGAAGGGCTCCACCCCCATGTCGACCAGACGGGTAATCGTACTGGCGGCGTCGTTGGTGTGGAGGGTGCTGAATACGAAGTGCCCGGTCAGCGACGCTTCGATCGCGATCTGGGCGGTTTCAAAGTCGCGGATTTCCCCGACCAGAATCCGGTCCGGGTCCTGACGCAAAAAGGCGCGCAGCGCGCGGTGAAAGGTCATCCCGTAAGCATCGTTGATCGGCACCTGCATGATACCCTCGATGTCGTATTCGACCGGGTCCTCGGCGGTCAGCAGTTTGTCGACCGGGTTGTTGACCTCTTTCAACGCGGAGTACAAGGTAGTGGTTTTGCCCGAACCGGTCGGACCGGTGACCAGCAGAATGCCGTTCGGCTGGTGGACGATCTCCTTGATCTGGTCGAGCACGTCATGGCCCATCCCCAGCGATTCAAGGTCGAGGTTGACCACCGAGCGGTCGAGTACGCGGAGCACCACCGATTCGCCGTAGCTGGTGGGCAGACACGACACACGCAAGTCGATCGGGCGGCCGCTGATTTTGAGCTGGATACGGCCGTCCTGCGGGCGGCGGCGCTCGGAAATGTTGAGTCCGGAGACGATTTTGACCCGGCTGATCACCGGGATCGCGAGGCTTTTGGGCGGCGGCGGCATTTCGTAGAGCGCACCGTCAACCCGGTAGCGGATGCGGAAGTCTTTTTCAAACGGTTCAAAGTGAATGTCGGAAGCCTTGTCCTTGATCGCCTGCTGCAAAATCACGTCGACGAATTTGACGATCGGGGCGTCGTTGGCTTTGTTTTCAATGTCTTTTTCGTTGAGCAGCAGGTCGTCTTCGCTGATGCCCTCTTTGAGGGCGGCGACGATGTCGTGGACGTTTTCGACTTTTTCGGGATAATAGCGCTCAAGCTCATTGTCCAGCTGATCGGCATCGACCACCACCGGCAGAATCGGCGAGCCGAGGATGAACTGGAGCGATTCGACGGTCTGGTAATCGAGCGGATTGCGCATCGCGAGGTGGAGGACATCATCCTCGAAGGCGACCGGAATCACCCCGTAGGCGCGGGCGGTCGAGAGATCGACCCGGCTGATCAGCTCAAGCGGCAGGTCGTCGGTCTTCACTTTGGGATCCCAGACGTAACTGCCGAGGTTTTCGGCGATCAGCGAGCGCATTTCGGCCTTGTTGAAGAGGCCGTAGTTTTCGATGATATCCATCACCGGCTTGCCGGTGCGTTCCTGTTCTTCGGCGACGTCCTTGAGCTGCTCGGCCAAGCCGGGATGCTGTGCGGACCGTTCGCTGATCAGGAGGTCGATCAGAGCTAAACTTTCGGTATCAAGCATAATTGTCTTCGGTCTCCAGCTGTGGAATTAGTTTTCGTCCATCATGGTTACGATGATCACCTCTTCGAGGGTGGAAGTGCCGGCCTCGGCTTTGCGGATGGCGTCGTCGCGCAGCGAACGCATGCCGCCGCGCCGCGCCGCTTCACGGATCACCCCGCTCGGCTCGTTGCGGAAAATGAGCTTGCGAATCTCTTCGCTGATCAGGAAGATTTCATAAATCCCGATCCGTCCCTTGTAGCCGGTCCGGCCGCAGCGTTCACAGCCCGCGCCCTTGTAGAACTGGTGATTGGCGAGGTACTCTTCGGACAAGCCGAGCAACCGCGCCTCTTCGGCGGTCGGTTTATGCGGCTGTTTGCAGTTGGAGCAGACCCGGCGCAGCAGCCGCTGGGCCATGATCGCCCGGACCCCGGAGGCGACCAGGAAGGGCTTGATCCCCATATCGACCAGACGGGTGATCGCGCCGGGGGCGTCGTTGGTGTGCAAGGTGCTGAACACCAAGTGCCCGGTCAGCGCGGCGTTGATCGCGATTTCGGCGGTTTCCAGGTCGCGGATTTCCCCGACCATGATGATGTTGGGCGCCTGGCGCAGCATTGATCGCAGCGCGGCGGCAAAGGTCATGTCGATCTGTTTGTCCACCTGCACCTGGTTGATCCCGGAGAGCTGGTATTCGACCGGGTCCTCGACGGTGATGATCTTGCGGCTGACGGTGTTGATGGTGTTCAAAAAGGCGTACAGCGAAGTCGTTTTGCCGGAACCGGTCGGTCCGGTGACGAGGAAGATGCCGTCGGGCATGCTGATAATGTTGTTGACCAGCTCCAGGTCGTCGGCGTAGAAACCGAGTTTCGGAACGTCGAGCTGGATGCTCGATTTGTCGAGGATACGCATGACGATGCTCTCGCCATGGGTGGTGGGGATCGAGGATACGCGCAAGTCGATGTCTTTGTCGCCGACCCGCATCTGGATACGACCGTCCTGCGGGATCCGTTTTTCGGTGATGTCGAGCCGGGCCATGATCTTGACGCGGCTGGTGAAGTTGGCCTGAAGATACTTCGGCGGCGCTTCGACTTCGCGCATCGCACCGTCGATCCGGTAGCGGACGCGGTAGCGCTTTTCCATCGGTTCGAGGTGGATGTCGGATGCCTTCATGTGGTAGGCTTCGGTGATCAGCATTGACACCAGCCGGATCAGCGGGGCGTCGTCGATTTCGGTCTCTTCGGCGCCGCCGATGGTGCTGGTGGAGCCGCCGGTCATCTCCATCAGGTCGTCCTCGCCCATGTTCTCGATGAAGCCGGCCACGCTCTCTTCGGCGGAACGGTAGTGCTTCTCGATCACGCTCTGAATCTGCTCGGCGGGCGAAACCACCGCATCGACGTCACGGCCGAGGTAATAGCGCAGCGAGTCGATCGTCTCGAGGTCGGTCGGATCGCTCATCGCCACCGTCAGCACGTCGTCGTGGAGCATCACCGGCACCACGTTGTAGTGGGTCACGATGTCGGCGGTGAGCGTGGAAAGCACTTCCTCGGGAATTTCGTAACTTCGCAGGTCGAGCATTTCCATGCCGTACTGCTGCGCGAGCATCGCGGTCAGGTCGTCGCTGCGGACGTAGCCGAGCTTCTTAAGCATATCGACCACGTCGAACTCACCGGCGCTGGCTTCGGCCTCCTGCCGGGCAGTCGACAACTGATTTTCATCGATCATGCCGTGCTCAAGCAGGAGCTCAACAATGTATTCGGTATCCCTTGCCAAAATAACACCTTTCAAAAAAAGCCCAAAATGCGATCAGATAGAAAATATCAACCCATCAAAAGTTAAACCTTCATTCCGGAATTTTCAAGTCCGCGAACGCATTTTAAAACAAGATTTATCGGCCTCCACGCCATCCGCTCCGCCCGTGCCGGAGACCCCGTTCCGGAAAAGAATGCCGCCGCCCCCCGAAACCGGGAAGCGGCGGCGCGGATGATGGCTGCCGGTCAGGGTTTTTTGACCGCCGCCGGAGCGGGAAGCGCCAGGGCGCCGGCCTTGAGGTCAGTCCAGAAGGTGCCTTCGCCGGCGTGGATGATGCGGGTTTCGACCCTCGGGTTGAGCGACTCGATCAACTTGAGTTCGGCGAGCGCGCCGGGGCGGCCGAGGGCATTGGCCTTGAGGGCGGCGCCTTCGGCCACCGCGTTTTCGCGCATGAAGTCGGTTTTGACCTGGGTTTCGCCTTTGAGGCGATTGGTCCGGGCTTCGATTTCAGCCTTCGCCAGCCTGATTTTGGCGACTTCGAGGCCGGTCTCGGCGTTGACTTTGCCGACCGCGTTTTTGCGGTTGGCGGCGATTTCGGCGACGAGCTTGCGGGTTTCCTGCTCGATTTCCTGGCGGCGCTGCTCGATCATCGAAGTCTCGGTGTTGAGTTCGGCCCGGATCTTGGCGGTTTCCTGGAGCGACAGATTGGTCAGATTCTGCTCGGTGGCCAGGCTGGATTCGCGGATCGGGGTCAGGATGTCGAGCGGAATCTCGACCCGGCGGATGATCGCGTTGTGGACGATGATGTTCTTTTCGGCCAGCGCCTTGACCAGGTCGGCACGAAGCTCGTTCTGGAAGACTTCGCGGCCCTCGCCCATGATGAAGTCCTGCGCCTTGTAGCTCGAGCCCTTGAGCCGCGACACCGAGAGCACCTGGGGCAGGATGATCTTGGCCACCACCTGCGGCAAATCGCCGTAGAGGAGATAGATCTTCGAAATCGATTCCGGCATCAATTCGAATTCGACGGTCATGTCGATCTGGATTTTGAAGCCGTCGCGGGAGGGGAACTCGACGAACCGGCTGACCCCGTAGATCACCGCGTCCTCTTCGAGTTTCTGCGGTTCGGAAGTCGCCGCGTCGGTCGAACGGAACGGGGTTTTGGCGGGAGCGGCTTTCTGCTGGGGAGACGCGGCGCGCATTTTGCGTTCGGCGACCGGCGACGAACCGGAAGAGGAGGAAACCGAGCTCATCGCTTTGTTGAGCCGCATCTCCTGCTGGGCGTTGAGGGTGTTGGCGGCGATGTCTTCGAGGGCGTTGCCGGCGGTGTCGAGCTTGGCCCGGCGCTCGATCACGCTGCTCTGTTTTTCGCCGTCGCCGGACATCGAAACCTGATTCATCCCGATTTCGATCACGTTGACCTGATAAGCGCGGCTGTTGATGTAATAAAGCCCGGGCTGGAGGATGTTTTTGAGCACTCCCTTTTCGCCGGTGGCGGCGAATTCGCCGTCTTTGGGCAGTTTGCCGGTCTG
>CAZRFG010000240.1:0-5556 GCA_964599205.1 uncultured Victivallaceae bacterium | reverse complement strand
CGCAAGCCGGCGGAGCGCCGCCCGCTCGGCCGCCGCAAGCGGCAGCCGGAGCTTGGCAGCCGACTCCAGCGCGTGGGCGCGGGCCGGGAAATCGGGATCGAGCGCGGCGCGGCGGATGCGTTCGGCGTATTCCGTCTGTCCGGCGGCGGCGCGCACCCGGTACTGACCGATCCGGGTTCCGGGATCGCCCGCGTCGACCGGGAACTCCGGCTGCGGAGTCAGGCGGTATTCGGCGGCGCGCACCTGGCGGAAGCCGGATGCCGAGCGGATTTCATCATCCAGACGCGCTGCCGCCGGAGCAACGGGAGCCGCGGCAACACCGCCCCATAGCGCCGCCGCCAGCAAAACCGAGGGTGTCATGGCTTGAAAAACGCTCCCTCGATAAAGCAATTGTCATGGTTGGCATCGCTGTGGTAATAGGCGGTAAAAACTTCGCCGGGTGCGACTTCGATGCTGACCGGGTAGCCGAGGTCTTCGTTTTTGCCGTTGTTCTGAAGGATGATTTCCTTGTCGATATCCCAGGTCTTGCCGCCGTCGGAGCTGAGGCAGGCGCGGACCCCCATCGGGAAGTAACGGTAGCCGTAAGTCGCCAGCAGCCGTCCGTCCTTGAGCGGCAGAAGATGCTGCGGATAGCCGCGGACCGGGGTTTTCACCGGTTCACTCCACGTTTTGCCGTCGTCCCCGGAGAAACTGATCCGCATGTAGCCGTCGGACGGCACCCGGATCGCAGTCACCAAGGTTCCATCGGCCAGCCGCGCGGTGTGAGGTTCTTCAAACACCGGACGGACGTGGCTCTCATCGCGTTCCGATTCTCCGATCAGAACCGGCGCTTCCCATCTGGCGGCATCGGAGCTGCCGCGATGGAAATAAACCTGGCGTTTGTCGCCATTGTTGCCGAGCGAGGGCTGGCCGAGCGAACCATCCGCCAGCACCGCCGGACCGTGCGGCGAAAAACCGGGCACCTTAACCGGCGGGCCGAAGGTTTTGCCGCCGTCGCGGCTGAAAAGATAATGCGATCCGCCGAAATTCTCCGGCCCCGCCTGCTTGATGTAATTGGTTTCGCCGGGGAACTTTTCGGCCGTGCCGGCATAATACATCCAGCTGTTCCAGCCGCCGTGGGTCACCAGCACCCGGCCGTCCGGCAACGTCTGGATCGAGGGGTCGCGCTCGTCGGAAGCGGTATCGGCGATCGCCACCGGAGCCGACCAGTTCTGCCCGCCGTCCTTGGAATAGACGATGCAGATCCGGCCGTAGGGGCAGACGTGGCTCTCGCCCTCGCGGAAGACCGCCGCCAAATCGCCGTCCGGCAATTTGGCGAGGCCGGGAAAGGCGAGATGCCGCCCCTTGAGCGCCGAGACCGTGATGTGCCGCACGCCGGGGGAAACTTTGGCCGATTCCGCACCGCTCTTGAGCTGGCGGGCGAGCGGAGTGCTGACGATGAAATTGCGGATCGCACCGTTGAAGCCGCGGTTGGATTTCTCCAGCTTGGCAGCACCGAGAATGAAAACCAGTTTGTCGAGGCCGATGCCGTCCGGCAGCGGAATCAGTTGTTCCGGCTGGTCGTCGAGCCGCAGCGCGGCGAGTTTCCGGACCGGATCGAGGGTGATTTCGGCGCTGTGCCAAATCTGATCACGGTAAGGCATCTTGAACTGAATCTGGCGGTAATTGTTTTTGTCGGCGCCGAGCAACAGCAGCTTCAAGATCTTGTCCCCGGTCTTGTTTTTGGGATCGGCCTGAAAATGGAGCGAGACATCGCCGGCTTCAAAAAGGCGGGGAAATGGATTGGTCTGAATCCGATCGTCCTGAAATTCAAGCCGGATCGAGCCTCCCTGGCGCAAATCGAACACGCCGGGCACCCGGGCGGCGGTGCTCTGCAACTCTTCCGCCTTGAAGCGGAGAGCGTTGCCGAGGGCGTCGCTGACGATCGCGGGGCGAAGCTGCCCCGGTTGCGCCTTTTCGGGGTCAAGCTTGAATTCAGCGGCAGTGAGGAGCGAGCAAAAAAGAAGCGGCAGAAAAGATGCAATTCGTTTCATCGGGATATTCCTTTCACGATGGTGGGGTCGTTTTTTTCAGGGCTTGGCGCGGCTTGAACCGTCGAACCACAGATGTTCCTGCAGAAAGGTCACCCGGGCGGTCTGCGGCATGGTGATGGCGTCGGAAACTCTTGCGACGTGGCCGTCCGACCACAGGACGTTGCTCGAATCGCGGTGGGGAAAGCCGACCCGGCCGGAGGCCTTGACGAACTGCCCCTGGGTCATCGCCATTTTGTTGTAGGCATAGCCGGACTCGCGGCTGAAGATGTTTTCCGGCAGGTCAAAGAGCACGGTGATCTCCGACGGCCGTTTGATCCGCGACTCTTTGACGTGACGGATTTCGCCGGCGACGCTGACATAGGACTCGATTATGTAGCCATTGGGGATGAAACAAATGATGCTGCGCGGCTTCGAGGTGCCGTCGGGACCGGTCCAATACAGTGCGGTCTTGCCGGTAAAGGCCGCGTCGGCATCGATTTTCGGCGCATTGGCGGGACATTCGACGATTTTGAGCGCGGGCCCGAAGTAGTCACCGAGTTTGCCGATCCAGGTGTTCTTGACCGCGTAATCGGGATAAACCGCCATTGGAAAAAAGCCGTCGTTGCCATCCTTGTACATCTGGAAAGCGGTGCCGAACTGCTTGAGGTTGCCGGAACAGCGGGCGAGATAGGCGGTCTGCCGGGCCTGGTTGAGCGCCGGCAGCAGCATGGAAGCGAGAATCGCGATGATCGCGATCACCACCAACAGTTCAATCAATGTGAATGCGTCTCTCTTCATGGTGACTTGGTCCTTTTCATTTATGATTGGCGGTCTCCGGATGTACGTGCGAATTTGCGGATCAGCTTGCGGGCGGCGGCGATGTGATTCACCAGCAGTTTGCGCGCCTTTTTGGCATCGCCGGCCTCGATCGCGTCGGTGATCTCGTCGTGCTCAAGGTTGACTTGGGTAGTGTTGCCGACTTGGCGGTTCAAAAGAAAATAACGGGTGAAATTGAAAATGGTCGAGAGCAGGAGGTAGTTGTTGGCCAGCCGGCTCATCATCGGCGAATTGCAGCTGTCGCAGATCAGCGCGTGGAACTGGCGGTCGCCGCGCTCGCGGATCGCGAAATCCTCGGCGTTGCGACGCATTTCGCAGCATTTGCGCAATTCGGCGACCAGCGACGGCGAAGCTCCGTTGCGGGTCAATTTCTCCACCGCCAGCCCCTCGATCGCTTCGCGGATTTCGTAGAGTTCACAGAGTTCGTCGACCGAGAGGGTGCGGATTTCGAATCCGGAATTGGCGGTGGCGGCGAGCAGGCCCTCTCCCTCAAGCTGGATCAGCGCTTCGCGGACCGGGGTGCGCGACACGTCGTAGCGTTTGGCAAGGCCCTCGGTGGTCAGCTTTTCGCCGGGCTGGAAGCGGCCGTTCTGGATATCCTGCAAAATTTCCTGGCGGACGAATTCGGACGTGTTGCCTCTGGTTTTGGCAATCATGGCGGAGACTCCTTTCGTAATCGTGAATCGTTTGCCAATATTATACGAAACTGTATCCAATTTGTCAAGTGGAAAACAAAAAAAATTAAAATTTTTATCAATTTTCGTGCTTATTCTATTGACAAATTGGATACAGTTTGCTATAATAGAAACATAGAATTGGATTCAAAACCACAAACCGGAAGGAGTTTTTCATGTCGCATTTTCACAAGTATCAGGGGCTGGTGGCAGCCTCCTATTCGCCGATGCACAAAGATGAATCGCTGGCGCTGGAGCTGGTGGAGCCGCTGGTCGAGTATGCGTTGAAACAGCGTTTCGCCGGGCTTTTCGTCAACGGCTCGACCGGCGAGTTTCCATCGCTGACGCTGGTCGAACGCAAAGCAGTCGCCGTCGCCTACATCCGCGCCGCCTCCGGCCGGATTCCGGTGATCGTCAACGCCGCGTCGTGCTGCGCCGCCGACTGCCGCGAACTCGCCGCCCACGCCGCACAGGCGGGAGCCGACGCACTTTGTTTGATCGCCCCCTTCTACTTCCGCCCGGCGACCGTTCGCGACCTCGCGGACTTCGTCAAAAGCGTCGCTCCCGCGTGCGACGGCAAACCGCTCTACCTCTACCACGCCCCCGGAATCACGGGTTCGCACCTGCCGCTGGTCGATTTCCTCAAAATTATGCTCGACGAAGTGCCCAACTTCGCCGGGGTCAAGTTCACCAACGAGAATCTTTGCGAATTCGAGCGCTGCGTGGCGCTCTCCGACCGCATCCAGATGATGTTCGGCCGCGACGAAATGCTGCTCGGCGCGCTGGCGATGGGGGCCGAGGCGGGAGTCGGCACCACCTTCAACTATCTCCCCAGAATCTACAACGGGGTGATCGACGCCTTCCGTGCCGGAAATATGGTCAAAGCGCGCTCGTATATGGAGCTCTCGCACCGCGCGGTGGCGATTTCGGCCCGCTACGGCCTGCCCTCGATCAAGCTCTTCATGAAGTTCGCCGGGATCGACGTCGGACCGATGCGCTCGCCGGTAAACCGCCTCACGGCAGACCAGGAAGACGCCTTCCGCCGCGAACTCTCCGAAGCCGGTCTTGATCCCTACATCGGATAAGTCCACCAACCGAAAGCGAACATCATGACCTGGATCGACTACGCCGTCATCGCCCTCTATCTGCTGCTGAGCTTATTCATGGGCTGCCGGGTCGGCAGCCGCCAGAAAAATACCGAAGACTATTTCCTGTCCGGCCGCCGGATGAACTGGTGGCCGGTCGCGATCACCCTCTTCGCCGCGCTCTTCAGCTCGATCAGCTACATTGCAATGCCGGGCGAAGCGTACAACTTCGGCTGCACCATGCTGCTGGGCGGGCTGATCGGGGTGGTGGCGCTGCCGGTGATGCTGTTCGTCTTTCTCAAATTTTTCTACGAACTCAAACTCTGGACCGTCAATGAGTATCTTGAGGGCCGTTTCTCGCCGGCGGTGCGGGTGATCTGCGGCGCGCTGTTTCTGGTCGCCCGCTGCTTCTACCTCGGAGTGGTGCTCTACGCCACCGCGATGATCCTCGCCGACGCCTTCGGGATTTCGCCATGGGCGGGCATCCTGGTGGTCGGCATCGTCTCGACCGTCTACACCTGTTTCGGCGGAATGGAGGCGGTGATCTGGACTGACGTGATGCAGTTTGTGGTACTGCTGGGCGGAATTCTGCTGGTGATCGGTGTGGTCGCCTGGGAGCTTCCCGGCGGAGTCGGCGGCATCTGGCAGATCGCTTCGGAAAATCACCGCACCTTCAACGTCGGCTTCGACTCCGGCTTCTGGGATCTCAACATGATCCAGCGGATCACCATCTGGCCGTGGCTGATCGCGATTCCATTCGCCCTCTTCCTCCCCGCCACCGACCAAGTCAACTTGCAGCGCTGCATGTCTTGCAAGGACTTCCGCGAAGTGACGCGGGCGATCTCCTGGGCGACGCTCGGCAATGTGCCGATCTGTTTCGTCTTCTACTTCGCCGGGCTGGCGGTTTTCGCCTATTACCAGGTGCTCCATCCCGAACTCGGCAAGGGG
>CAZRFG010000239.1:0-5558 GCA_964599205.1 uncultured Victivallaceae bacterium | reverse complement strand
CAACCCCTCCGGCACGTCAGCGTCGGCGGTGAAGGGCGAACCGAGGCAATAGCCCCAGACGTTGATCAGCAGATCCGCCCCCTGCCCGGTGCCGAGCGGGTCGCGGTTGACCCCGACGATCCCGGTCATCGCGCCGCCGTAGGGATCGAGCGCGGAGGGGCTGTTGTGGGTTTCGACCTTGTAGACCAGATCGACTTTGTCGTTGAAGGTGATCACCCCGGCGTTGTCGTGGAAGACCGAAACCAGGAAGTCGACCTCTTTGCCGATTTCGTGGGTGCTCTTTTTGATGAAGCTCTTGTAGCAGGAGACGATTTCGGCCTTGGTGCCGTCGTCGAGGTTTTCGTAATTGATGATCGCGTCGAAAATTTTGTGCTTGCAGTGTTCGCTCCAGGTCTGGGCGAGGACTTCAAGCTCGACGTCGGTGGGAGCGAAAGAGAGTCCGGCCTCCTTGCGCCCGGCGGCGGCGGTCCGGAAGTAATTCTGGATCACCTTCATCTCGTCGAGGGTCAGCGCCAGCGTTCCCTTGCGGCTGATTTCGAGGAGGTCGGCATCGGAGACTTCGAGGTCGTAGGTGCGGACCCGGCCGCCGCCCGCGCCGGTGACCACCGGCAGATTCTCGGGAATCGGATCTTTGCCGCCGAGAATGCGGACGGTCTGGATCAACTCGTTGCCGAGGAGCTTGCGGCCGACCAGCGCCGCTTCGTCGCGGCTCACGCCGCCGTAAAAAAGATACTCGACCGAGCTGAACACCGCTTCGTCTTCGCCGAGTTTGCGCCCGACGATGTCGCCGACCGCCGACTTGGCGGAACGCCCGACGTTGTCGGTGACGCCGGGCCGGAAACCGATCGCGACCAGGTATTCGCATTCCGGAAAGGCTTCAAAGTTGTCGCTCACCGCCGCGCCGACGCGATAGGACTGGAGCACCGGATTGACCAGGAGCGAAGCCGCCTTGGCCGCGTCGGCCGGAGTCAGTTCGGCCTTGACGGTGTAGACGTCGCGGGTGCGGACTTCGCCGATCGGGTGGCCGAGGTAGCTCTCGACCTGTTTTTTGACACCCTCGGCGCGGGCGTCGCGCCATTTGCCGAGCGGAGAAATTTCAATCCGGTAAACCATAGCAATAATCGCCTTTCTGCATAATGAATAAGTCTTGCCATAATTTACACCCGCAAGTCATTTTATGAAAGTTGCCGAAGCGTTTTTTTCCGCGAAAAAAACAACTTCCGGCCTATCCGGCCAAAGGCGGACTGGGAGCGGCATTTTCTTTGCGCTTGCGCCAGTGGCAAAAGGCGGAGGCGGAGGAGAAACCGAGCTCGGCGGCGAGCTCTTTCTGGCACAGGTTGCTCCCGGCGAGTTCGCGGTAGCGGCTCTCGCGGCAATCCTCGGCGTAATCCTTGAAGGTGCGCCCGGTGACCGACTTGAAGAGCCGGAGGAAGTGAAAGACGCTGTAACCCGCCACCCGGGCGAATTTTTCGACATGGACATTGACCCCGTGCCGGACGGCGATTTCGTGCTCGACCAGGCGGATCACCCGGACCCGCCGGGTGGCGGCGTCATCCCGGACCGACGGTGCGGCAATCACTTCAAGCATCCGGCTGCCGAGGCAAGCGAGGATGCCGGCCAGGTGGACGCGTTTGAGTTCGGGGCTCAGCGGTGAATTGCGCAGATGCCGGAGTTCGCCGTAAGCCCAGCGGGCGAACGAGGAATCGCGGCAGATCACCACCCGCCCCGCCACATTGAGTTTGCCCCCGCTCCGACGGACGATGTGAAGCGAAAGGAGTTGCGCCGACAAATGAAACCAGCCGTGGCAGAAATCGCCGTCGAAATATCCCCCGTACCCGGAGTCGTGACGGTCGCCGTCGAGGAAAATCATCCAGTCGCCGGGTTCGAGCCGGTAGAGCCGGTCCTCGAGGCCGTAGCCGACTCCACCCTCCAGCGCAAGCAGGATTTCGATCGCCGGATGGCTCTCGGAATGGAGGCGGCTCCACTTCAACCGGGCCGGATCTTCGATCACCGGAAGTTCGGGAGCAAGCAGCGTCGAAGCGATCCGCCACGGTCCGGAGAGCACCTTCGCCAAGAGTTCTTCCATAATTTGCTCCAAAATGGCAATCGGAAATCAATTTTCTTTGATTTACAATAGAATACATTTTGCGAAAAACAAGAAAAAAAGCAATTTTGATCAATTCTAAGCAATTTCCGGCAATGGCAAAAAGGGGCAAAATGATCTATACTATGGGTAACAAAATCCATTCAACTTGCGGAGGTGAGACTATGTTCGGCATCGGCAAACCGGAATTGCGCGCGATCGAAAAAAGCATTGCGATGAACCGCCTGACCCGTTTTCAGGGCGGCACCAAGGGGTACCTCGCCCGCTTCGAGCGGAAGCTGGCCGCCAAAATCGGGGTGGAACACGTGCTCGCGGTCAACAGCGGCACCAGCGCCTTGATCAGCGCCCTGGTCGCGCTCGGCGTCGGCCCCGGCGACGAGGTGCTGGTGAGCGCCTACACCTGGATTTCGACCCCGCTCGCCCCGATGCTGCTGGGGGCGGTGCCGGTGCTGGTCGAAGTGGACGAGACCTTGACCATGTGCCCGCTCGACCTCGAGCGCAAAATCAGCAAGCACACCAAAGCGATCATGCCGATCCACATGTGCAACCTCCCCTGCGACATGGACCGGATCATGGCGATCGCCGCCAAACACCGGATCCCGGTGGTCGAGGACGCCTGCCAGGCGGTCGGCGGGTGGTACAAGGGCAAACGGCTGGGCTCCTTCGGCGCGATCAACGCCTTCAGCTTCAACAGCTACAAAAACATCTCCTGCGGCGAGGGCGGGGCGATCCTGACCAACGACCCGGTGCTCTTTGACCGCGCCCGGCTCTACCATGACGCCGGCACCTTCGTCCAATCCTACGACACCAAAGTCCAGGTTCCCCACTTCGCCGGGCAGGATTACCGGGCGAGCGAAATCGACGGCGCGATGCTCTTCGAACAATTGAAGCGGCTCGATCCCGGCATGGCCAAGTGGCGCGAACGCCGCCGTCTCGCCGCCGCCATCCTCGAAGCGGGCGGCCTCAAGCTCGCGCCGCATAACGACGTCGAGAGCGCGGTGACGCTGGCGATTCAGTTCGACACCGCCGCCGAGGCGGAAGCGTATGCCGCCCGCCATCAGGTCTGGCGCTTCATCGACTCCGGGCGGCACGTTTACACCAACTGGGAGCCGCTGGTTCAGCGCCAGGCCTACCGCGACGACGTCAATCCGCTGTTGACTCCGCTCGGCATGAAACAGCGCTACGATGAAAAAGGGGCGCCGCGGACGCTTGACATTTTGCGCCGGACGTGTAATGTTACTCCCGTCTGGAATATGCCGCGCCGTGAACTTGAAAAGCATTATTTGAAGTTGACCGGAAAATGAGCGAATACGATTTCTTCGACGTCAATTGCGCGTTTGGAACACCGATGAACGGCGCGTTGGAAATTGCGCCGACCGCGGCGGCGCTGCTCGCCGAAATGGAGCGGGTCGGGGTCAAGCGCGCCCTCGCCGGGGCGGTCAACGCCCCCTTCTCGGGAGCCGAAGCGGCCAACGTCTGGCTGACCGCCGAGCTCGACGCGGAGCAAACCGGGCATTTATTCGGCGTCTGGAGCTTCCTCCCCGACTGCTGCGGCGAATTTCCGTCCGGCAAAAAACTCTTTTCCGCGATGAAGAAACACCGTATCCGGGCGCTCCGGCTGCTGCCCGCCGCCCACCGCTGGGTCTGCCGCCGGGCCGCGGTCGGACGGCAGTTCGCCGAGCTGGCGGAACACCGAATCCCGATTTTAACCGGCGTCGCCGAATTCGGCTCGTGGGACAAAATTTACGAGCTTGCCGAAACCTTTCCCGACAATATTTTCATCGTCACCGACTGCGGCGTCTGGGGGTGCGACCGGCAAGTCCGGCCGCTGCTGACGGAATTCGAGCACGTTTCCTTCGCCCTCGGCGACTACTGGAATGCGGGCGGGCTTGCCGACCTGGTAAAATACGCGGGATATTGCAAAATTCTTTTCGGCAGCGGCTATCCCCGCTGCAACCATGGCCAAGCGATGCTGATGGTACGCCACGCCGAGATCACCGAACCCGCCAAACGCGCGATTGCCGGCGGCAACCTGGAACGCCTGCTGAGTGAGGTGCAATGGTGAAAAACTTCATGCAATCTCCCCTCGCCCGCGCCTTCTGGGAAAAAGGCCGCGCCGACGACTGTCCGGTTTACGACGTCCACGGCCACATGGGTTCGCACAACGGCATCTATTTCCCGCTGGCGGAACCGGAGGCGATGGTGCGGCACCTTGAACGGGTCAACGCGAAGCTGGTGTTTTCGCACCACCACGCGCTCTTTGACCCGGCGTTCGGCAACGAAGAGGTCTCCCGGATCGTCCGGCGGTTTCCGGCGCGGCTCCGGATGTACGTCGCGCTCAATCCCAATTATCCCGAAGCGATCCGGCGCGACGTCGCGGCATTCGCCTCGTGGCAGCCGTGGGCGGTCGGGTTCAAAGTCCTCGCCGACTATCACCGGCTGCCGGTCGATCATCCGAATTACGCTCCCGCGCTGGAGTACGCCGACCGGCACCGGCTGCCGGTGCTGTTCCACACCTGGAGCGGGAGTCAATTTGACGGGCCGGAGGTGATGCGGCGGGTCATTGAGCGTTATCCCGGGATCAAAGTGATCTGTGGTCATGCGTTCAACCCGGATTGGGCGGGGGCGGTGAAGCTGGCGCAGGATTTTCCCGGCCGGGTTTACCTTGAGCTCACCAGCATCCCGGGAATGGCGGGGGTGATCGAGTATCTGGTGCGGGAGGCGGGGAGCCGGGCGTTGTTATTCGGCACTGACCTTCCGTGGTTCGACGAATATCAGGCGTTGGGCGGGGTGCTGGGGACGCGGCTGGCGGAAGAGGATATCCGCAACATTCTGTATCGCAATGCGCAAACACTAATCCCGGATTTTTGAGATGAAGGAAATTATCGTCAACGATTTGATGCAGCGGGACTACCGTTATGTTTTAACCGAGCATGAGGGGTGCAACTTCGATCCCGGCTTCAGGCCGGAATTGACGCCGAAGGAGATGTTGGAGCTGGGGGTGTTCGGCGGGAAGTACATGACCGACTGCGAAGCGGAGTTTCCGAGGTATTTCCGGCATGCGAGGTTGTGTCATGAGCGGCATGATCCGGAGTTGAATTATTTCGGGGTGCTGGCGTCGCAGAGTCTGGCGGAGTGGCAGCGCAAGGGGTGGATTTACTATGAGGATCCGCGGGGGTGGTTTCAGTGGTATTGCCGGTATTATGCGGGGCGGCGGGGGCCGGATGACGAGCGGCAGATCGGGCGGTGGCGGGCGATGACGCGGCACATTGCGCAGATCAAGCTGGGTTGTGTGGCGGGGAATTTGCTGTGCCGGAGGAGACAGCGACAAGCGTTGCTGCAGTGGGCCTACGACAGCCGCAAGATGTGAAAAAAAAGCGCCGCAGGCTCAAAAAAATAAAAAAAGCGCGAAGCGCCAAAAAAAAGCAAGCGCAGCTTGCGCCCGCCCTCCGTC
>CAZRFG010000238.1:0-5577 GCA_964599205.1 uncultured Victivallaceae bacterium | reverse complement strand
TCCGGCGCACCGCGATGACAACGGTGACTTCGAACGCTTGCGTTCGCTCCGCTCGCAGCTCGCGCGGCAGCGCGGCGTACCGGCTTATGTGATCATGAATGACGCGGCGCTGGCCGCTTTTGCCGAAGTGCGCCCGGCGACCCCGGACGAAGCATTGGAGATCAAGGGAATCGGCCCGGCCAAACTTGCCGACATCGTCCCCTTGTTCATCGCCGAGCTGCAAAAAAGCGGCGGGAACGATCCGGACGATCAAGTGCCCTTCTAAGGAATTCAGGCAAATTCGTGGAGTTTGGGGATGAGATAGACCCGGCGGGCCTCGGCGCTCGGATGCTCCATCCGGCGCAGCAGTTCATTGAAAGCCGCCGCGCCGGCGGTCCGCCAGTCGATCGCGATCGTCGAAACCGGCTGGTACCCGGGCATCAGCAGCGATTTGCCGTCGATGCTGAGCACCGAAACCCGTTCGGTCAGCGACTTGCCGGTCGATTGCCGGTAACTGGACAAATATCGCTCGCAGAAACTTCCGCCGCAGAACAGCAGCCCGACCGCCGGATCGCTGCAAAACTCAAGATCCTGAACCAGTCCGTACGGCATCAACTCGCAACGCCCGTGTTCTTCCCAGGCCAGGCGGAAACACTCGGCCCGGCGGCGGAAAAGCGGCGCATCGGCGAAAAAATAGACCTTGACCCGCTTTTTGCCGCGGCGGAGGAAGAAGTCGGCGGCGAGTTCGGCGGCGGTGACCGGATCGAGCGAGACCGGCGAAACGATCCCGTTGTAGGTGTGATCCATCTCAACCCCGACCGCCGGGACGGTCAGCGGCATCGGCGTCAGCTTGTAGTCGTACTCCCCGAGAAAGACGCCCCCGTCAAAGCCGCGGACCAGACTCTCCAAGGGCGGCTCCGGGGCCCGGAACTGATAATAGTCGCGCTTGCGAAGCGTAAGGACACAATCCTTCTGCATCGCCGCATCCTGCAATCCGAACAAAGAATAGGACAAATACCCCGCGCCGACCCGCTCGGTGGAGACGAAAACCCCGACCTTCCAACCGTCGCCGGCGGAATCGGTGGCCCGCCGCTCGACCACATAAGCGCCGGATCCGTGGCGGAGCTGAATCACCCCTTTGCCGCTCAAGTGCTTGAGTCCCTCATAAACCGCATAACTGGTCAGGTTGAACTCTTCGCTCAACTCGCGCAAAGCAGGCAATTTGTCGCCGCCGCGGTAAGCGCCGCTGGCAATCATGGTCTCCAGATGCTCGGTCATCTGGCTGTAAGCCGGCCGGGTTCGTTTGTTCATCGTTGTCCTTTTTGGAGTTTATAAAACAAACTATATCCCGGCCGGCTTGAAAATCAAGGTAAAATCGATGCTTTTACCGATCTTTTGCGGGTCAGATGCCGAGCTCTTTCAGCAATACGGTGCGGTTTTCCCGCCGGGAGATTTCCGCCGCCTGGCCGATCGCAGTGGCGAGCATCCCCTGCGCGGTGGTCGCCCCGCCCTCGACTTCGCCGTGGAGGATGCGCAGGAATTCGTCGACCAGCCCCGGATCGGCGCCCTGATGGCAACCGGTTTCGGCCGGGATTTCGTAGGTGATGACTTCCTTGCTCCAGCGCGGACGGACCACCACCCGGTGGTCGGTCAGGCTCGCTTCGAGCTGGCCGCGGTCGCCGGCGATGGTGTAGAGCCGGTCGCTGATCGAGGTGATGAAACACTCCATGTGGGAAGCGCGGACGCCGTTGGCATACTCGACCAGCGCGAAGCCGTTGTCATGGGTGTCCTTGTCGGAGGTGTAGATGCAGAGATCCTTGCGGTACCCGTCCTCGCCCGAGGCGCGGTCGTCCCACATTTCGTTGTTCTCCGCCCGGATGTCGGGGCAAATCGCGGCATAGGCGCAGTGCGAACAGTCCGGCCCGACCGGCACCCCCGGCTTGAGCTCAAAGGGAATTCCTTCGGGGTTCAGCACATTGATCCCGGCGAAGGCGGAAACCTTGACCGGCTTGGGGAAGCCGAGGAAGTAGTTGAAGAGGTCGAAGTCGTGGCTCCCCTTGTGAATCCAGAGCCCGCCGCTTTTGCCGTAAAGGCGGTTCCAGCGCGCCATGTAGGTACGGCCGCCGTCGTAGAATTCGCGGTTTTCGACCAGGAAGATTTTGCCGAGCACGCCGGAGTCGATGACTTTCTTCATCCGTTTGACCACCGGATGGTGGCGGAGGTTGAAACCGATCAGGGCGAAGCTGTGGTTGCGTTCGGCGGCTTCGATGATCCGGCGGCAGCCCTCGACGGTGGTCGCCAGCGGCTTGTCGATCAGCACCGGAATCCCGGCGTTGAGCGCCGCCACCGCGCAGTCGGCGTGGGTGTAATCGGGGGTGGTGATCACCGCGGCGTCGATCTTCTCACCGGCCGCGATCAAGGCTTCGATCGAGTCGTAAAACGCGACGTTTTCGAGTCCGAGTTCGCGCGCCCCGGCTTCGCGGCGACGGCGGTTGGGATCGCAGAAGGCGGCGATTTTGGCCCGCGGATCATTTTTGAGGAGTTCGCCGAAGCACCAGACGGCGCGGCTGCCGATTCCGACCAAAGCAATTTTCTTCATCACATTTCTCCGGTTGAGTTGCGTTCGATTAGATTCATAAGGATGCTCCGGCATTCGGCCGGGGCTCCGGGATTTCGCAGACGGCGCAGCAAAAGTTCGGCGGCGGTGCCGCCAAGCTCATAACTCGGCTGGGCCAAAGTGGTCAGGGGCGGCGCGGTGAATCCGGCAAGTTCGCGGTCGTCGAAACCGACCAGCTGCAGCTCCTCCGGCACCTTGACCCCGGCCGCCGCCAGACCGGCGAGCATGCCGGCGGCGAGATAGTCCGAATAGGCGATGACGCCATCGGGCCGCGCCGCCAGGCGACCGACATCGAGCCCCAGCCGCCGCCCCGCGCCGAAGGGATCCGCGGCATAGTTTTCGGCATAAAAGATCTGCTCGGAGAACCCGAGCCCGGCGGCGGCGCGGCGGTATCCGGCCAGCCGCCTGAAGCCGCCGGGGCCTTCTTCCGCCCCCATCGCCATCGCGATCCGGCGGCAGCCCCGGCGATGGAGGAACCCGGCCGCGTCGGCCACCGCCTGCGCCCGGTCGATATAGACGCAATCCCCGGCGCGCTCCGGCGTCAGGGCAATCCGGACCACCGGAAAATCGAATTTGGCGACCGCCTCGGCGTACGTCTCCAGCGCCATCGTCTCCTCGAACCAGATCGCCCCGGCGGGACGGGTCGCCGCCAGCCGCCCGAGGGTCTGGAGATTGCGGGCGAAAAAACGCTCCTCGCGAAAGAGAAAAGTCGGCACCACTTCATAGTCTTCGAGCGCAAGCATCTGCTTGACCCCGATCATCCGGTCAAACTGCAGCGCGTCGCCGTGCCGTGAACTTTCGGAAAAAAAGGAGATCACCGCGATTTCATAGGCCCGCCCGCCGCGCAGGCTCCGCGCCGCCCGGTTCGCCCGGTAGCCGACAGAGCGCGCCGCCGCCTCGATTTTCGACCGTGTCTCCTCGGCGACATAGCCTTTGTTCCGCAGCGCCCGGCTGACGGTATTCATCGACAGCCCGGTCAATTCGGCAATCGCTTTTAAACTCATCGCGTGTTCTCCATTATCTCAACGTTAACATATAAGATAATCGCACCATCCGAAAATGCAAATGAAAATTGATTTGAAAGCAAAAAAAACCGCGCCGATTGGCGCGGTTGAGGAGGGCGGCAAGCTTATGCTGATGAGCGATCAGTCATCGATCAAAGCGCTTGAAGCTTTCGAGATGGATTTTTGTGGTAAGCCGCAGGCCGATACAGAGTATCGGACGAGGATTTACGGCAGAAATCGGCTCGAAAGAACTGGCGATGATCGATCAATGTGAGCGAATCAGCATTATTTCCAGCATCCGGCGTCGCGGTCGGGCTCCTGGAAGAGGTCGGCGAGCGCCTTCTTTTCGACGATCCCACCGGTTTCGTCGAGTTCCGGCGGCGGGAGCTCCCACGGGGTTTCCGGGAAGATCGGCACCGAGAAGTCGGACTGCTCGATATTGTGCGCCTTTTCCTGGAATTCGATACAGCCGCGGATGCACCCTTTGGCTCCGCAGACCGCGAAGTAGCCGGTGTGCGACAGCATCTGGCGGTAGAACGAAACCACACTGGTGCCGGGAAAATCCGGAGTTTCCCGCGACCAGGTGCCCAGGGCCAGCGTGTAGCCGATCCGGTAGGCGGTCTCCTCGGACATCGTCGTTTTGGTGATGTCGAGATTCATACCGGGGAGGTAACGCTTGAGGAACGGCGACGCCTTGTAGTTGATGCCGTGGTGGGTGGCGGTACAGCGCCCCATGTGGACGTCGCCCCATTCGTACTCCTGATCGTCGATTTTGATCTTGATCGGCGGCTTCTCGTTTTTGGTCGGAATCGCCGCGCCGGGGCAGTGCTTGACGCACTTCATGCAGCGCTTGCAGAGCGTTCCCGGCTTGACCAGCGGGTCGGGCTCCAGCACCGCGTCGGTGAGGATCGTCCCGATCCGGACCCGGGGGCCGAAGGTCTTGTGCAAAAACACCTTCGACCATCCGATTTCGCCGAGTCCGCAAGCGGCGGCGGCGATCCGGACGTTGATCTCGACGCCGTCGACCGGACGGCCCGGCACCGCGTCCTCCGGGTGGTGGGTATAGCGCTCGGGCACCCCGGGATAGACCGGCACCGCCTCAAAGCCGTGCTCTTCGATGAAACGCGCGAGCTCGTCGGTGACCATCGGCCGGAAAAGGGTGTTGAGCCGGTTGTAGGAGTAATAGGTGTAATTGCTCCAGTGCGTCCCCTCGGTGATGCCGCGATAGGTGCTGCGCGGAATGCCCTGGACGATCGAAATCACCGACTTGCAGTCGGGGAAAATGTTCTTGGGATGCATCCGCTCGGGCGCGCCGGCGAAGCGCTCGATGTTGGCGACGCCGAGGATGTCCACGCCACCGCCACCACCGCCGAGGGCGCGGGCGTATTCTTTGAGCATAGCCGAAGTAAGTTTTTTCATTTTGCCGCCTCCATCGCCCGGGAGAAACTACCGGCCGCGTCGCAACTCCACGGCGCGCGCACCCGGAACGCGTGGTTGAATTTCTGTTTGAGGAGCCCGCGCCGCTCGAGCGAAGCGAGACAGGCCCGGCCGCAACTTGCCGCCACCCGGTCGATGGCGAAAAAACGTCCGGCGTCGCAGGCGACCGCGCCGTTGCCGCACTTGCGGCAGCGCCGGTCGTCATATTGCCCGTCGGCCGAAAGCGCTTCGAGCGGACAAGCCGCGACGCAATCGTCACAGCCGGCGCAACAGTCGAATTCAAGTTCGGGATCGGCGTCGAGCTCAAGGTCGGTCAGCAGCATCGCCAACCGCTGCCGGGTGCCGTATTCGGGAGTCAGCAGCATGCCGTGGCGGCCGATCACCCCGAGCCCGGCCTTGACCGCGGCGAAGCGCGGCGGCACGTGGACATTGGGCCCCGGTTTTCCCGGCGCGACCGGAATTCCCTGATTTTCACCGTTCCACTCGTAGGCGAAAAGCGGCACCGCTTCGCGGCCGAGCTTCTCGGTGAAAATCACCATA
>CAZRFG010000237.1:0-5586 GCA_964599205.1 uncultured Victivallaceae bacterium | reverse complement strand
GTTTTGAAATGGGTCGGAATTTGAAAACGGGATGATGAATTGATTTTTTTGGTTGTAATTTATTTATTTGTAGTTACTTAAATTGATTTTATGCAAATTTTGTGGATTCGATGCCGGTACGGGGTGAATTTACAAAAATGGAAGACGATCCAGAAGCGGGAAACCGGCATAAAAAAAACCGCCGGAGTCGGGGCTCCGGCGGCGTGGGGCGGGATTGGATTTAGCGGACGGGCAGCGCGATTTCGGCGATTTCGCCGTTGGCGGTGACCACGGTGAGTTTGCCGTCGCCGGGGAGGAGGTCGGCGATCGCGCCGCCGAAAGTCTTGAGCGACTTGATCGCGCCAGTGACGTCGAGCACCGCGACTTCGCCGCCCGCGGTGCCGGCGGCGACCGCTCCGCCGGGGAGGGGGGCGATCAGCAGCACCGGTGACGGCAGCGCGGTGCTCCAGCGGAGCTCGCCTTCGCAGCTGAAGCGGTAGACGTAACCGTTGTACGAAGCGGCGAGGACGTCCTCGGTGTTTTTGGCCGCCGGGGTTTCGGCGAGCATCCGGATTTCGTCGCCGGTGGCGAAGGATTTGATTTCATCGCCGACCTTGGTATAAAAGGTGATGAGACCGTTGTCGATGCCGGCGACCACGTTGCGTTCGCCTTTTTTGCCGTTGAGCGGGGCGGCGGTGGCGCGGCAGCCGATGCCAAACTTGGTGCCCCAGCGCTTTTTGCCGCCGGCGTCGAGCACGGTGATCCACATGTAGCGGGTGCCGGCGACGATTTCGACTTTGCCGTCGCCGTCGAGGTCGGCGACCTGGACCCGGCGGACGGGGTGGACGACTTCGTAATTCCAGCGCTCCTTGCCGTCGCGGTCGAGCGCATAGAGTTTCCAGTTGTCGCAGCCGGCCAGGATTTCCGGCTTGCCGTCGCCGTCGAGGTCGGCGGTTTTGACGATGGTGACGTCGGGATAGATGCGGTAGAACTCGAAGTCGCGGCTCCAGAGTTCGCGGCCGTCGGTTTTGACCGCGCGGAGCTTGGCGTCCTGGCAGCCGAGCAGGAATTCAACTTGGCCGTCGCCGTTAAGATCGGCGGCGGCGATGTCGCTGATTCCGGCCGGAACACGCCATCCGCCGAGCTTGGCCCCGGTTTCGTCAAAGAGCATGACGTCGCCGTGGAACGAGCTTGCCGCGAGCTTGGTTTTGCCGTTTTCGCGGAAAGGGATCACCTTGGAGAATTCGACCGGCCGCGGCTTGGCGAGTTCGGCTTCGGTCCGCTTGGTCGCCCGCTGATCCTTGGCCTTGGGGTCGAGCGGGAGCTTGATCGGGGCGAGGGTGCTCTCGAGTTGCTGGCTCCAGTTGACCTTGGCGGCCGGGGCGGACACGGCGGCGGCGGCGACTTCCGGGGCGCGGCGCGGCGACACCGGAGCGACGGGGGCGGGCTCGATTTGGAGGACGTCAGCGGCGAATTTGAGCCGGTAGGCGGCGCTGCCGGTCTGGAGCAAATAGCCGTCGCCGTCGCGGTCGAGCGCCCACTCCGGCACCGGGCCGCTGCCGGCGGCGCCGTGCCAGAGCGCGGCGAGCCGGACGGTTTCGCCCGCTTTGAAATTCCGTTCGACGGTCTGGTCGATCACCCGGATCACCGGCTCGGTGTGGGGATAGGTGACCCACTGTTTGCCGAGGTCGTCGTCATCGGTCAGCGCAAGCTTGGCGTCGGCGGCGGTCTGGAGCCGCATCGCGGCGTCCTTTTGCTGCAATTCAAAGCCGTCGGGCCTGGCGGCGGCGACGCCGATGCCGTTCCAGCGCTGGATGAAACGGTAGACTCCGGCTTTGGCGGGCGTCGCCTGGTCGATCAGGAGCCAGGCGTTTTCCTTTTTGAGGAAGATGGAATAACGCACCCACTTGACCGGTCCGACCTGGGCCGAGGCGGTCACCGCGGCGGCGGTTTCATCGTCGGTCGTCGCGTCGAGCGCCATGTAATCGGGGAGGGCGGCGGCTTCGCCGTCGGCGAGGATCAACAGCGTATTGTGGTATTTCTGCTGGTTTTTGACGTAATCGTTTTCGGCCAGCCATTCGCGGCCGAACTGGGTGAACCGGAGCACGCTGTTGGCGTCGCTGTGACGGTGGCCGCCGTTGTTGACGCCGTCGACCAGCACGTAGAGCGCGGCGGGATCGAACTTGGCGCGATAGGCGAATTTGTCGAAACACTTCTCGAAAGGCGTTTTGGGCTCGCCTGCGGCGACGTTGTCGTAATAGGAGCGGTCGAGCTTGAGCACCTGAAGTCCGGCGGGGATTTCGCCGAGATCGGGGCGGAGCGCGGTACGGAAGTTGTAGGGGCCGGTCTTTTTGCCGGCGCGCTTGATTTTCAGGATCGCCGCCGCCAGCGGGTCGCGGGTGGCGCAGTAATAGAGCTCGAGGACGGCAAGTTCACCGCCGCCCGAGGTCCAGCCGTTGCTGTCGCCGTAGGGGGCTTGAAAGCCGAGGTTGTCCATGGTGAGGGCGCACATTTTGAGCATGCCGGCGGCGACGCCGTTCTTGAAAACGGTGTCGTCGGGGAGCGCCAGCGAATAGCCGAGGAGGTGATTCCAGGTCAGCCACTGGTAGGAGTCGCAGTCGTCGATGACCTTGGCGGCGGCGGCCTGGCGCTGGAAATTGCTTTTGGCGACGTCGAGCCAGACCGCGGCTTGGGGCAGTTCTCCGGCGTAATATTTGCTGAAGTAGAGTCCGGCCAGCAGCGAACCGCGGGAAGCGAAAGTGAGGTGGTTGCTGACCGGGCCGCGACCGTCAAGGCCGATTTTTGCCCCCGGGAAAATCGCTTCATTGACCCAGCGCAGCAGCATGTTGCTGACCGCCAGGCGGTCTTCGGCGCTGAGGCTCGGTTCGTGTTCGAGCACGTCCCAGCCCGCGATCACCTGAAAGGATCGGAAATCGCTGTCGAAGCCCCACGGTCCGCCGTATTTGGCGGCGTCGGGTTTGGCGCTCTCGGCGTAGCGTTTGGCGACCGCGACGAAGAGTTTGGCGTCTTCCGGGTTGCGGTACATGGTGTAGCGGGTGGCGATGTTGTGGAGGTGGCCGGCGACCGAGGTGTGGACGCCTTCTTTGATCCGGCGGTCGGCTTCGGCGAGGCCGCGTGCGAGATAGTCGGCATCGACTTTGCGCTCGGGGAGTTTGACCTTGTAATCGGTTTTGAGCAAATTGGGAAAGCTGAGTTTGCCGGCGGCGGCGTGGTCGCGGGCGACGGCGAGGAAGGCGTCGGCGGCTTTGGCAAGACCGGCGTCATCGCTCGCCCCCAGGATGATCACGCTTTTGCCGCGCTCAAAAGGCTCGATCAGCGCTTCCACCGTCCAGCCGCCGGGACCGGGAACCAGATCGTCGGCGAGGGTCTGCTGCCGGGCGTAGAGCACCTGCAGCGCGGGGTTGCTGCCGAGGTTGCCGAGCATGATCGCGTGAGTGCCGGGAATGCGGTCGCCGGGACCGCCGGGCCGGACCGCAAGCGGGGCGCAGCCGGTGCTTCGGGTCAGTTCCGCCGCGATTTTGTCGGCGGCGGCTTTGCCCGCCGGGGTGTCGGGGTGAAGGATGACATAATCGGCTTTGCCGTCCTTGACCAGCGGGATGTCCGGGGCGAGGACGGCGACCCGGGTCAGTACCGGCGGCCGGAGCTGGCGGACGCGTTCGGCGAGCCTGGTTTGATCGGTTTCACCGGCGGCGCGGGCGGCATTGGCCAGCAGCAGCAACCCGGCGGCGAGAATGAGACTTCGTTTCATAAGTTCCTTTCCTGGACACTCCTGATCAGAGAGATGACAATGTGTTTTATAATGTTTGTGAATCATTGATATTATAAGACATTTATCTGGAATTGTCAAGCCGCGAAGCGGAAAAAGTCATTATTTTCCCTTTTGGCCGGCGATGGGGCAAAGTGTCGGAAAAAAATGCCGGAAAGACTTGACAAATATTTCTTCCGGTAATATATTTTGATGTATTTATGTCATCAGAGAAATAAAAACGGGGAAAATATGGCGAATTTCGACTTCGGCGTGCTGCGTCAGTTGCGGAAAAAGGCGGACTTGAGCATCGCCGAACTCTCCGAGCGCAGCGGGGTGTCGACCGCGGTGATCTCGAAACTCGAGCGCAACCAGACCATGGCCGAGATCGACACGGTGTTCCGGCTGGCGCGGGTGTTCGAGCTCGGGGCGGCGGAGTTGCTCAGCATGGCCGAGGCGGGTTCGTCGCGCCGCTGCAACGTCAGCAGCCATCGCTCCGAAGATTTTCTGTTTTCCGAAATCAAGTACCGCAACGTCCGCTGCCTTCACGGCAAAGCGCCCGCGGGCGGGCGGGTGTCGAGCCCCAAAATTCACCGCGACGACTTCGAAACCTGCTGGGTGCTGTCGGGCCGGATCCGGCTGACGCTGCCGTCCGAAGTGCACGAACTTGCCGGCGGCGAGTCGATCCAGTTCGACGCGCTGCTGCCGCACACCTACGAGGCGTGCGAGGAGAGTGAACTCATTATCATCCACCTGAGAAAGGATCAAAGGTTTTAAGCATGGCCAACGTCTATCCCAGAATCACCACCTTCAAGACCGCCGGGGATTTCCGGGCGCACCTGAAATCGCTCGGCCTCGCGATCGACCTCGACGAAGCGATCGAGCACGCGCCGGTTTCGCCGCTGGCGAAACCGCTCAAGCTCAAGAATTTCACCGTCGGCAACCGTTGGTGCATCCTGCCGATGGAGGGCTGGGACTGCGAAGCCAACGGCGCGCCAAGCGCGCTGACGTGCCGCCGCTGGCTCAATTTCGCCCGCAGCGGGGCCAAGCTCCTGTTCGGCTGCGAAGCCGCCGCGGTGATGCCGTCGGGGCGGAGCAACACCCGCCAGATGATGATCAACCGCGAGACCGTGAAGCCGCTGGCCGAGCTGGTCAATGAGATGCGGATCATCCACGCCGAGCGCTTCGGCACTGCCGACGACCTTTACATCGGGCTGCAGCTGACCCACTCCGGGCGTTACAGCCATCCCCATGACGACGCCAGACTGGAGTCGGTGACGGCGTACCGCCACCCGCTGCTCGACCGCCGCTTTCACTGCGACGAAAAGAACGTGGCGACCGACGCCGAGCTCCGCAACATCATCCGCCATTTCATCGACGCGGCGAAGCTGGCGAAGGAGGCGGGATTCCATTTCGTCGACGTCAAGATGGCGCACGGCTACCTCGGCCACGAATTGTTGAGCGCGTTCACCCGGCCGGGGGATTTCGGCGGCAGCTTCGAGAACCGGACCCGCTTTTTCCGGGAGATCGTCGAGGGCATCCGGCGCGAAGTGCCGGGGCTCGATGTCTCGACCCGGCTGAGCCTCTTTGACATGATCCCCTTTGTCCCCGGACCGAATGACCGGGTGGGGATTCCGATGGAGATTCCGGGGGTGGCGGAGGTGGGGAATTATCCCTACGCCTTTGGCGGCGACGGCACCGGGCTGGGGTATGATCTCACTGAAACCTTCCGCTTCCTCGACCTTGCCAAGTCGCTGGGGATCGAGCTAATCTGCACCACGGTGGGGAGTCCCTATTACATTCCCCATATTCAGCGCCCGGCGTATTACGCGGTGTCGGAC
>CAZRFG010000236.1:0-5658 GCA_964599205.1 uncultured Victivallaceae bacterium | reverse complement strand
CCGAGCCGAGAGAGCGTCAGCGACCGGCTCGCTATCACGAGGGCGACGGTCGCCCCCGCCTCGCGATCCGGGGCAGCTTACGCGCCCCGAGCCTGATTCTTACCCTTGCAATGCCTCGCGGACCCGCAACGCGTCCCGCGTCGCCTTGACGTCGTGCACCCGCAGATACGCCGCGCCGTGCTCCGCCGCCCACAACGACACCGCCAGCGTCGCCGCCTCGCGCCGCATCGGATCGGGCTCCCCAATCAATTTGCCCAGAAACGACTTGCGCGAATGCGCCACCAAAATCTTGCCCGCCTTCCGCAATTCACCCAGACGCCGCAAAAGCTCCCAATCCTGCTCCGCCGTCTTGGCAAATCCGAGACACGGGTCGAATATCAAATTCTCCTCCGGCACCCCCGCCGCCACCGCTTTCGCCGCGGCTTCGCGCCAGAATGTCATCACTTCAAGCACCACGTCGCCATACACGCAGTTCTCAGGCCGGCGCATCTCCTCCGGCGTTCCCCTGGTATGACCGATCACCAGCTTCGCCCCCGCCGCCGCCGCGACACTCGCCATCTCCGGCGAAAACCCGAGGCCGGACACATCGTTGATGATCGCCGCCCCCGCCGCCGTCGCCGCTTTCGCCACTTCGGCCTTGCGGGTGTCGATGCTGATCACCGCCGCCGGGAATTCGCGCTTCAACCGCGCGATCACCGGCACCACCCGCTCGATCTCCTCCTCCGCCGGCACCGGCCGGGCCCCCGGCCGGGTCGATTCCCCGCCTTGGTTTACGGGAACGCCGAAGTCAGCGAGCCGGGCCCCCGGCCGGGTCGATTCCCCGCCGATGTCGAGAATGTCGGCGCCGTCGGCCAGCAGCTTTGCCGCATGGACCAGGCCCGCCTCCGCCCCGAACGCCTTGCCGCCGTCCGAAAACGAGTCCGGCGTCACGTTGACAATCCCGAAGATCAGGGGATTATTCTTCATTGTTCTCCATATCTTCGTCGCCGCCCGCTTCCGCCTCGGCCAGCGGCACCGCCGCCGGATTGCTGATCGGAATTCCGGCCGGAATCGTCCCGGCGGCGTCGTTGTCCGAAACCGGCGAACTCGCCGCTTCGACTTCGATCAGCTTCGCCACCCCGGTAACCCGGTCGCCGGTGTTGAGGTTCATGATCCTGACCCCCTTGGAATTGCGGCCGACGGTGCGGATTTCGCCGCCCGGAATCCGGGTCAGCTGGCCGCGTTCGGTGGTGAGCAGCAATTCGTCGCCGCCCTCGATCTGAAGCACGCTGACCACCTCTTCGCCGGTACGCAGCCGGATATTGGCCACGCCCTTGGCGCCGCGGTTGGTCTTGCGGTAGGTGCTGACAAAGGAGCGCTTGCCCATCCCGCCGGTGGTGACCACCAGAATTTCCGGGCCGACGCCAGAAACCGGCGCGTCGTCGGCGACTTCGCCCTCGGCCGGAATTTCCGCTTCGGCGGCTTCATCGTCAAGATCCGGCTCGACTTCGTCGACCACCACGTCGCGGATCACTTCCATACTGACCACGCAGTCGTCGGCGAGTTTGAAGCGCATTCCGGTGACCCCGCGAGCGGTCCGGCCCATCGGGCGGATCTGCTCGTCGGTCTGGTTGAAGCGGCAGGCCATGCCGAGCCGGGTCGAGAGCAGGATTTCGTTGCCGTTTTCGCTCACCGCCGCGCCCACCAGGTCGTCGTCCTCCTCGATCACCAGCGCCCGGAGTCCGGTGCGGCGGAGATTCTTGAAGAGCGCGAGCTCGGATTTCTTGATGTAACCGCGACGCGAGGCCATCACGATGTATTTGTTGGGATCGTCGAACTCTTCGGGGTGGACGGTCAGCATCGCCCGGACCTTTTCGCCGGGCTCGATCTTGATCATGTTGACGATCGCCTTGCCCTTGCCGGTGCGTGAGCCCTCCGGAATTTCGTAGACGTTGAGCCAGTACATGAAACCGTGGTCGGTGAAAAAGAAAATGATGTCGTGGCTGTCCGAGTTGAAGAGGTGCTCGACATGGTCTTCCTCGCGCGTTTCCATCCCCATGATGCCCTTGCCGCCGCGATGCTGGGTGCGGTAGGTGTCGGCCGGGACGCGCTTGATGTAGCCGGTGTTGGAAACCGTGATCACGCAGCTGTGGCGCGGAATCAAATCGGCGATGTTGAGGTCGCTGTCGTCCATTACGATCTCGGTGCGGCGGGCGTCGGCGTACTTGTCGCGGATCACCAGGAGTTCGTCGCGGATCACCCCGAGCCGCATTTCGCGGCTGGCCAGGAGCTGGGTGAGGTAATCAATCCGCTTCATCAGCTCGTTGTACTCGTTCTGGACGTCCTCGATGGCGAGGCCGGTCAGCTGGTGGAGCCGCATTTCGAGGATCGCGTCGACCTGGAGCTGGGTGAGCTTGAAGCGCTCCATCAGCGCCGCCGCGGCGTCGGCTTTGGTGCGCGACTTGCGGATGATCTCGACCACTTCGTCGAGGTTGGCGAGGGCGAGCAGCAAGCCCTCCAGGATATGGGCCCGGGCCTTGGCTTTGTTGAGTTCAAAAATCGACCGCCGGGTGACCACTTCGAGGCGGTGGTCGATGTAGGCCTGGAGGATTTCCTGCAGGTTCATCACCCGCGGGCGGTTGTGATCGACCACCAGCATGGTGCAGCCGATGCTGGTCTCAAGCAAAGTATGGGCGTAGAGCTGGTTCAGCACCACCGAAGCCATCGCGCCGCGCTTGATCTCGATCACGATCCGGATGCCGGTGCGTTTGCTGGTCTCGTCGCGGAGGCCGGAAATGCCGGTGATCTTCTTGTCCGAAACCAGGTCGGCGATCTTCTTGACCAGCTGTTCCTTGTTGACCGCGTAGGGGATTTCGGAGACGATGATCTGTTCGCGGCCGTCTTTTTCGATGATGTCGGCGCGCGAACGCAGCCGGACGCTGCCGCGGCCGGTGCTGTAGAGCTGACGCAGCGAATAGCGCCCGCGGATGATCGCGCCGGTCGGGAAGTCGGGGCCGGGAATGTGCTCCATCAGCTCATCGACGGTGGCCTTGGGGTTCTCCATCAAAGCGATGGTGGCGTTGATCACTTCGCCGAGGTTGTGGGGCGGAATATTGGTCGCCATCCCGACCCCGATCCCGGTGCTGCCGTTGACCAGCAAATGCGGGAAGGAGGCGGGGAGAACCGACGGTTCCTCTTCGGATTCGTCGAAGTTGGGAATCATGTCGACGGTGTCTTTGTCGATGTCGGCAAGCAACTCCTCGGCGAGACGCTCCATCCGGCACTCGGTGTAACGGCTGGCCGCCGCCGGGTCGCCGTCGATGCTCCCGAAGTTCCCCTGCCCCTCGACCAGCGGTGAACGCATCGAGAAGTCCTGGGCCAACCGCACCAGCGAGTCGTAAATCGCGGCGTCGCCGTGGGGATGGTATTTCCCCATCACTTCGCCGACCACGCGGGCGCACTTGACGGTGGCGTGGGACTTGGTCAAGCCCAGCATTTTCATCGCGTAAAGGATCCGGCGGTTGACCGGCTTGAGGCCGTCACGAACATCCGGAATCGCGCGTCCGACGTTGACGCTCAAGGAGTACTGCAAATATGCAGTATGCATGATGTCTTCAATACTTGCGGGAAAATCCCGGCTGCTCAAATCGCTCATAACATCCTTTCATTCGGTAACGTCCGAAAACGCCATTACAGCATGTACTATTTATGGCGTTAATATACCACCCGGCGAGGCTTTAAACAAGCAGATTTGCGGAAATTTTCGGGGAAATTAGCGTTCGCGCGCCGCCGCCGGGAAGACCGTTCAGGGCGTCCGGGTGCGATCGATCGCGCGGGCGCTTTCAAGGATGCCGTCCCAGCATGCTTCCCGGCTCTCGCCGCGCAGCCGGTTGACCACTTCCTCGCAGGTGTAGAATTCGCCGGCGAGCAGTCCGACGTGCCCGTCGAGATAGAGCACCCCGACCACGTTGTCGGTGCGGATCCACGGCTTCTCCAGCGCGATCGGCACCGAGAACGGATCCTTGACCGCCTTGCGCGGGGCGCCGAGCCGGTCGCCGAGCCAGGCGTAGGAGATCTGCTCCTCGCGCATCGGAATTTCGAGCGTCCCCTTGTCGCGCTCGCCGTCAAACGGCGCAACAAAGGTGTCGAAGTTGCGGATATACTGATAGGCCAGCAAGTTGAGCCCGTCGACGCCAGGCCGGTTGCAGAGGTAGTCCTGGTTGGCGTCGGCGTAGACGTTCATCGCCAGGCCGATCATTTTGAGGTTGGTCAGACTGGTTTTCTGGTCGTAGGGCGCGACCGGAAAAAAGTAGTTGGCGGCGGTCCGGCAGCCGCCGATCAACAGCAGCACTCCGAGCAGCACGACGGGCAGCGGCAGGTTCCTTTTCATTTTCCGAAATCCTTTGCCTGACGGTAGTACGCTTCGAGTTTCTTAGCCGCCTCGAGACGGTGCGGCGCGGTTTTTTCCAGCACCGCGCAGACTTTCTGCTGGTACAAATGGGCTTTGTCGAGCCGGCCGATCCGGCTGCAGTAGAGCGCGGTGGCGCTGAAGAGGTCGGCGTCGCCGAGTTCGGGTTTGTGTTTGATCGCCTCGGGAAGCGAGCGCGCAACGATCAGTCCGCTCAGGCGGAGGAGTTCGGGGTCAAAGGGATAGCCGGTCAGGAGATTCCACGCCACCGCCCCGTCCGAAGCCGAATTGGGAACGGTCGAGGCGAGGTAGTTGGCTGCCACTTTGGGCAATTCGGCCGACAGTCCGGCGTGGCGTGACGCGAGGTCGAGCAAGAGCAAATAGAGCCGCGGATTCTTCGGCGACTTTTTGAGTTCCTGCCCGGCGAGGGCCCAGGCGTCGGAGACGCGGTTGGTGCTTTCGAGCATGAAAATACGCATCCGGAGCGCCGCCGCGTTGCCGGGGTCGAGGTCGAGCACGGTTTTGGCGGCGTGGTCGGCCATGCGGTCTTCGCCGCTGCGGAGCCGGGACTGGAGGTCCTGGAGCGCGGGGGCGATTTTCTTCTGGATGTCGGCGTCAAAGGTGCCGTTCTGGAAGCGGGTCAGCATTTCCTCGAGGTCGATCACTTCGCCGTCCCAGATGATTTTGCCCTGATAGTCGATAACGAAGGCGCGGGGATAAACGGCGCCGCTGCCCATATAGAGCCGGGAATTCTCTTTTTTGGTATCGACGGCGGCGGCGAAGTTGAGGTCTTTGTGAGCGGCGAAGAGTTTTTTGACTTCGCTCGCCGGGTCGGGGGAGATCACCACAAACTTGGCGTTGGTGAAGCGCAATGCGAGGTCGTTGAGCAGCGGCAGGGCGTCGCGGCTGCCGTCGTGGGCGGCGCGGGCGACGACCAGGATACGCAGATATTCTTTGCGTTTGTCGTCAATCTTGGCGGGGGTCAGGGCGACCGGGCCGTTGGCGATGTATTCGAGATCGCGCAGTTCGATGGCGTCGTCGCCAGAGGTGAGGGCGGAGAGTTTCGCGGCGGCCAGGAGCACCGCTGCGACCAGTGTGAGTCGTTTCATTTTCATCGCCATAGCTTTCTGTTATCCAAGCGTGCCCAAGCGCCGGTATTTCGGTCAAGGGCCGCGCGTGCCAAAGCGCCGGTATTTCGGTCAAGGGCCGCGCGTGCCAAAGCGCCGGTACCCCGGTCAAGGGCCGCGCCCTTGCGCAGAGTCAAGAGGGCA
>CAZRFG010000235.1:0-5701 GCA_964599205.1 uncultured Victivallaceae bacterium | reverse complement strand
CCACCCCCACCCCCCCGGCCCCCCGGCCGGAATACCCCAAGCTCGCTCGAACGCCGGATCGTCGAACTCCACCCGATCACCCTGATCCAGAACGCCCGCACCTCGGGCGGCGGCACCGTCCAGAACGTCCCGTCGCAGGCGATCACCGTCGGCCCGCTCCAGACCTGGCAGTGCGATCAGGTTTCGATCTGGCACCCCGGCCATCACGACAACCCCTTCGGCCAGCGGCTTTCGACGCTGATGATTTCGCAGAAAATCGCCGATAGCGCGGTGCCGATGTCGCTCCTGGCCGACCACGACGACGTCACTTTCAACTTTTACCGCCACGGCTTCGGCGTGTGCGATGTGGAGATGCACTAAATGAAAAAGCGCGCCATTGCCATCGCCTGCCACCCCGACGACATCGAATTCATGATGGCCGGAACCTTGCTCCGGCTTCAGGCCGCCGGGTACGAAATCCATTATATGAACGTCGCCAACGGGTCGCTCGGCACCAACCGCCACACCCGTGATGAAATCGTCGCCATCCGCCGCGCCGAAGCGATCGAAGCGGCCGGGATGATCGGCGCGGTCTACCACGAAAGCATCTGCGACGACCTCGAAGTCTTCTACAATCCCGAGCTTCTCGGCAAAACCGTCGAAGTCGTCCGCGAAGTCGATCCCGAGATCGTCCTCACCCACGGGCCCTACGACTACATGGAGGACCATGTCAACGCCGGGCGGCTCGCGGTGTCGGCGACTTTCTGCCGCGGGATGACCAATTTCAAGTGCGGCCAGATGTTCCCGCCGACCCTGCGCGAGGTGGCGGTCTATCACTCGATGCCGCACAGTCTTACCGATTCGCTGCGGCGGCCGATCATTCCGGAAATCTACGTCGACATCAGTTCGACGATGGCGACCAAGCGCGCGATGCTGGCCTGCCACCGCAGCCAGAAACAGTGGCTCGACGTCAGCCAGGGGGCGGACGCCTATCTCGAGGACATGGTCTTCCGGGGAGCCCATTACGGTAAATTGTCGGGAAAATATCCTTATGCCGAAGGCTGGCTCAAGCACAGCCATGTGGGTTTCGGCGCCGAGGACTTCGACCCGTTGAGCAAAGCCCTGAATCAATAAGAAAGAAAAGCAAAGATGGCACTTATCAGCCTCAAAGAAATCCTGCAAGACGGCCGGGCCGGCAAGTACGCGGTCCCGATGTTCGACGTATCCAACCCGGTGATGATCCGGATCGCGGTGGAAGTCGCCGAGGAGGAAAACTCCCCGGTGATCCTCGCCGCGATCGAGCCCGATCTCGTCGGCAACAATATCCACTACTGGGCGCAGGCGGCGCAACTTGCCGCGCTGCGTTCCAATATCCCGGTGGCGTTCATGGTCGACCATGCCGCCAACCTCGAACTCTGCGCCCGCTGCGCCGAAGCCGGGTTCTCCGGGGTGATGATCGACGCCTCGAGCAAGGAATTCAGCGAAAACGCCCGGATCACCCGGGAGGTCTGCGACCTGATGCACCGTCGCGGGGTCAGCGTCGAAGCCGAACTCGGCCACGTCGGCGACGCCCAGGCGGGCGAAGGCGAAGGAGCCTTGACCGGCGACCACAGCGCCCACTCGGTCTTCACCGAGCCGGACAAGGTCGAGGAGTTCGTCGAACTCAGCCGCTGCGATGCGCTGGCGGTGTCGATCGGCACCGCGCACGGCGTCTACCGCACCGCGCCGACCCTCAATATCGAGCTCCTGCGCCAGATCAACGCGATTTCGCCAGTACCGCTGGTGCTTCACGGCGGCTCGGGCACCCCCGACGACCAGATCCGCAACGCGATCGCCAACGGCATCGCCAAAATCAACATCTGCTCCGAAATCATGTACGCGTGGCACCACACGCTGCTGGAAGTGCTGCAGAATGCGCCGAATCTGTCGTTCTGGAATTGCACCGCCTGCGTCGAACCGGAAAAAGCGATGCGCGAAGTGATGCGCCGCAAGATCCGGCTCTTCGGCTCCAACCGGAAGTGACGCGATGAACCGGGGCATCATCGGAGCCGGCAACTGGATCGTTGACCGGGTGAAAACCATCGACCGCTGGCCGGAGCAGGGAACGCTCTGCAACATCCTCGCCGAGGAAGTCGCCGGCGGCGGCGGGCCCTGCAACGTCCTTTTTGACCTCGCGATGATGGACCCGGCGATTCCGCTTTTCGCCGCCGGGCGGGTGGGAGACGACGATGGCGGGCGATTCCTGCTGGCCGAAATCGACCGGCGCGGCATCGACCGCCATCTCCTCAAAGTCCAGTCCGGAGTGCCGACCGCCCACACCGACGTGATGTCGGGGGAAGGCAAACGGACCTTCTTCCACTGCCGCGGCGCCAACGACTTCTTCGGCGTCGAAGACCTGCTCGAGAGCGACGCGGCGGCCAAAATTTTCTACCTCGGCTACCTGATGTTGCTCGACCGGCTCGACGCCCGTGATCCCGACTACGGCATCGCCGGAGCGCGATTGCTCGATGCGATGCGGAAACGCGGCATGTTGACGGTGGTCGACTTCGTCTCCGAAGCGCCGGAGAAATTCCGCCACGCGGTCCAGTCGGTGCTGCCCTATATCGATGTATTGGTGATCAACGAAATTGAGGCCGGCAACAGCTTCGGCATGGTGATCCGCCGCGCCGACGGCACCCTCGACCGCGCGGCGCTCGCCGAAGCCTCCCGGCGCTTTATCGCCGGGGGAACCGCCAAAGTCATCGTCCACTATCCCGAGGGCGCATACGCCCTCACCGCCGACGGCACGGAGCTGGAAATACCCTCGTGCAAGGTCGGGCGGATCGTCGGCACCAACGGCGCGGGCGACGCCTTCTGCGCCGGGGTGCTCTACGGCCTCTACTACGATCTCCCGCTCGCCGAAGCGCTCCGGCTCGGCTCCGCCTCGGCCGCCTTCAACCTCGGCAGCCCCACCGCCTCCGGCGGCGCGGTCCCGGCGGCGGAACTCCGAAAGTTTCTTGCCACGCAGAACTGACTTTGAAAGTCACTCCGTTTTTTGCCTCCGCGGCCATTAAGACCATCAGTCGACAAAGAGGTCGCGGCTGGCGAACTTGGGTTCGCTGGTGAGATTGATTCCGAGTTTGCGCAGTCCGGCTTCGTCGCCGGGGGTCGGCAGATGGGTCAGGTGCATTTCGCAGTCGGCCAGGAGCGGCAGCTGCTGCATCGCCAGCTTGGCCGCCGGATTGGCGGGCACGCTGACGCTGAGGGCGATCAACGCCTCGCCGAGGTCGAGGCTGACCCGCTTGCTCTTGAGAAAATTCTTCTTCAGATCCCCCACCGAGTCGATCACCACCGGAGAGATCAGGGGCAGTTCGTCGGGCAAGCCGGCGAGCACTTTGACCGCATTGATCACGCAGCTCGCCGCCGCGTGCATCAGCGGTGAATTCTTGCCGGTGATGATCCGCCCGTCGGGCAGCTCGAGGGCGGCGCCGCAGAAGACGTTTTCGCAGCCCTTCCCCGCGCGTTCGACCGCCTCTTCGGCGGCGCGCCGGGCCGGCAGCACCGTCCGGCGGTCCTCGCCGGCCACGCCGACTTCGTCCATCAGCAGCTTCACCCGTTCGACCGTCTGCTGGTCGGCGATGCCGGAGCTGTATTCGCACTGGTAGCGGAAGTAACGGCGGATGATCTCCTGGATCGCGGCCTGCTTGACCACTTCGTCATCGACGATCGAGAAACCGACCCGGTTGACCCCCATCTCGGTCGGCGAGCGATACGCCAGCTCCGGCCCCATGATCCGGGCGCAGATCCGGCGCACCACCGGAAAAATCTCAATGTCGCGATTGTAATTGATCGCCGTCTCGCCGCAGGCCTCGAGGTGGAACGGGTCGACCATGTTGACGTCGCCGATGTCGGCGGTGGCGGCTTCGTAAGCGAGATTGACCGGATGCCGCAAAGGCAGATTCCAGACCGGAAAGGTCTCGAATTTGGCATATCCGGCGGCGACGCCGCGTTTCTGCTCGTGGAAAACCTGCGACAAACAGGTCGCCATTTTGCCGCTGCTCGGCCCCGGACCGGTGACGATCACAATCGGCTTGTCGGTCTCAATATATTCGTTGGCGCCGTAGCCGTCGTCGCTGACGATGGTGTCGATGTCGGTCGGATACCCCGCAATGGAGCGGTGGGTGTAAACCCGGATGCCGCGGCGGGTGAGTTTGTTGATGAACGTTTTGACTGTGGGCTGGCCGGCGTAGCGGGTCACCACCACCGCCTTGACCGCGAGTCCGCGGTCGCGGAGGCTGTCGATGATCCGCATGGTGTCGGCGTCGTAGGCGATGCCGAAGTCGGCGCGCATTTTCTTGCGCTCGATGTCGCCGGCGAAAATGCAGATCACAATATCGATCTTGTCCTTGAGCTTCTGAAGCAGCCGGAGCTTGACGTTGGGGTCGAAGCCGGGCAGGATCCGGGCGGCGTGAAAGTCAAAGGCGAGTTTGCCGCCGAACTCCAGATAAAGTTTGTTGTCGAATTGAGCCGCCCGCTCCAGAATCGCGCGCGACTGCTCCTCAAGATACTTATCGTTATCAAATCCGCATTGCATCAGTTTTCTCCCCTTTTATCAAATCTATTTACTATATGTTTCTGGGCTGAAAATGCAAGCACCCGATTGAAAAATTGTACACGGGTTTTTCCGCCGGAAAGCGCCGATCTAAGCCTTTTTTCAACCGATTGACATAGTCAGATGCGAAAATCTGCGAACCGGCGTTTGCAAAATTCCGATGCGGTTTTATAGTACCAAAACCCCAAAGGAGTTACGGCTATGCGCTTTCGTCAGATTCACCTCGACTTTCACACCTCCGGCCTGATTCCGGAGATCGGCAAAGACTTCGACAAACAGCAATTCCAACGCACCCTCAAAGACGCCGCGGTCGACTCGATCAGTTGCTTCAGCTCCTGCCACCACGGCTGGAGCTACCACCCCACCCAGGTCGGCGAAATGCACCCCGGGCTCAAGTTCAACCTCCTCCGCGCCCAGCTCGACGCCTGCAAGGAAATCGACGTCAAAGTCCCGGTCTACCTCACCGCCGGGGTCAATGAATTGATGGGCAAACGCCACCCCGAGTGGCGCGAAATCACCGCCGACGGGAGCTACGGCGGCTGGACGCGTTCGCCGCTCTCGCCGGGCTTCCCGACCATGTGTTTCAACACCCCCTATCTCGACTGGCTGTGCCGCCAGATCGAGGAGACGGTGACCTTGTTCCCCGACGCCGACGGGATTTTCCTCGACATCATCGCGCAGGGCGAATGCTGCTGCCGTGCCTGCCTCGAGGGGATGCTCGAGCGCAAGCTCGACCCGACCCGGAGCGCCGACCGCAAACTTTACTCCGAACTGGTGCTCGACCGCTATTACCAGAAGACCACCGCGGCGGCGCGTTCGCGCGATCCCCGGATGCGGGTTTTCCACAACAGCGGCCACATCAGCCCGGCCTGGGGGGCGAAGCTCAAGTACTTCAGCCACCTCGAGCTCGAGAGCCTCCCCACCGGCGGCTGGGGCTACGACCACTTCCCGCAGAGCGCCGCCTTTGCCCGCAAAACCGGACTCGACTTCCTCGGCATGACCGGCAAATTCCACTCCTCGTGGGGTGAATTCGGCGGCTTCAAACATCCCAACGCGCTCCGCTACGAATGCGCCGCGATGATCGCTCAGGGGGCCCGATGCAGTGTCGGCGACCAGCTCCATCCCTCCGGC
>CAZRFG010000234.1:0-5706 GCA_964599205.1 uncultured Victivallaceae bacterium | reverse complement strand
CGGCTCAAGCCGGATGCAGGGCCTCACCTTCCAGCCCAACCCGAGCTCGCGGGCGCAGGGATTGGGGCCTTCCCAGAGCTGGCCGATTTTCACCACATCATCCTGCGGCTCGGCCGAAAGTTCGGCGCGGCCGCCCTGCCCCGGTTTGCCGTAGACGTTTTCGGCGCTCACCGAGCGCGATTTGACCTTGGTTCCCAGTTTGGAAATCGAATCCAGAAAATTCATTTTGCGGCTCCCGTATTTCTGTTGAAAATTGAACCGGCACAATTTGCATCCGGCATCATCATGCTATATTATATTACGAAAAGTACGTTTCAAGAATGGACAAAAGATGGTAAAAACTGGACAATCTTCTGAAACTTTGCCGCGCTTCCGGTTCCGGCAACTGTATCTCCACCCGATCGGAGACGCCGGATTCGCGATCGACAAGATCGGCATCGAAGAGCGGATGGGGCCATGCCTCGTCAACCGCCCGGACGGCACGCCGGACTGGCTCTTGATGTTCTTCCTCCCGGGAGCGACGGTGCGCGACGGCGCCGGCGACCATGTCCTCGCGACGGCTTCGGGTTGTCTCTGGAAGCCAGGCTGCCGCCACTTTTACGGCGAACCGGACCGGGAGTGGCTCCACAGCTGGATTCACTTCTCGGGCTCCGACTGCGAGGCGTTGGTTCAAGAACGCGGCATCGCCGTCGACCGGCTGCTGCCGGTCGATTACCGCGCCGCGGTCGGCCAGCTTGAGTATCTTCGCACCGAACTCGAACACGACCGGACGATCCTGCCGGACGTGCTCAGGAACATCTTCCGCAATCTCCTCTGGGAGCTCCGGCGCGGGGCCGAAAAAAATACCCCGGTGCCGCCCCGGATCGCCGAAGTCCGGCAGTGGATCGAGCGCAACTACCGCCGGGAAATCACGCTGGCCGGACTGGCCCGCCGGGCGAAACTCTCGGTGACCCATTTTTCCGCCGAATTCCGCCGCTGCTGCGGGGTTTCGCCGATCGAGTGCGTGCTTGCGCTGCGGCTCCAGGAAGGGGCGTATCTTTTGCGCAACCACAATCTCGCCATCGCCGAAATCGCCCGCGAGGCGGGGTTCCGCGATCCCTTTTATTTCTCGCGCCTCTTCCGCCGCCGGTACGGGGTGAGCCCGCGCGAATACCGGCGAAATTGAATTCGCGCGTTCTTGCTTTTTTCGATCGCACCATGTATACTATCCCCCATCAAAGACCTATTGCAGCGGGGAGACCATCATGAGCAGACTCAATTTCTCGGTTTCGGCGGACAAGTGCGTATCCTGCAACAGCTGCGTGCACGATTGTCCGGCCCGGATCATCAAAAACGTCCAGGGCGGAATCCCCTATATCGAACCCGAATCGGAGGCGAACTGTCTCCAGTGTCAACATTGCCTCGCCATCTGCCCGACCGGCGCGATTTCGATTTTCGGAATCCAGCCGGAAGAGTGCATCCCGCTCAAGGAAGGGAGCCTCCCCGATTACGAACACGTGACCCGGCTGCTGCGCGGCCGCCGCAGCGTCCGCCAGTTCCTGCCGCGCAACGTCGATCCGGCGCTGATCCGGGATATGCTCGTCACCGTCGCCAACTGCCCGACCGCGGTCAACACCCGGAAACTGCGCTTTTCGCTGATCAGCGACCGGGCGGTGCTGCAAAAATTGCTCGAGCATTGCATCAAGGGCCTAGAGAAGGCCCGTGAAGCGGGGCAGCTCGATCCGGCAAGCTATCTTGCCAAATCGATCGATGCGTACCGGAAGTACAAGATCGACACTCTTTTCCGCGGCGCACCCCACGCTTTGATCGTCTCCGCCGGACCGGGCTCGGTCTGTCCGGCCGAGGACGTCAATATTGCGCTCGGTTACTTTGAATTGCTGGCTCAATCCGCCGGGCTGGGCACCGTCTGGTGCGGACTGATGAAGCACGCGCTTGAACTGGTTCCCGAGCTCAAGGAGCCGCTGCAACTGGAGGGGCAGTCATATTATTACTGCATGGTTTTCGGCCGTCCGGCGATCCGCTACGCCCGCACCGTGAAGCGCGACAATGCCGCTGAAGTCCGCGAAATCGGCGGCGACGCCATCTGACGGGAGATTGCCGATGAAAGAAGTGACACCAGAACTGCTGGTCGGGGAGTGGCGCGAGGAGCCGGAGCGGGTGGCGATGGCGGTTCGCTTCGCCGCCGCCTTTGCCGATCAGATCAAACTCGAACCGGCAATGGCGTGCCTCGAATTCGGCTGCGGCCGCGGCAACCTCGCGCTGCTGCTGCCGCCGGAGCTTGTCATTACCGCGCTCGACCCGTCACCGGAGGCGATTGCGGCATTGCAAGAGAAACTGGCCGGATTCGAGCGGCGCAATATTACCGCCCTCAAGGCCGACTTCCGCGACTTTCCCGAAAACGGCCGCTATGACCTGATCTATTCGACGCTGGCGCTCCACCATATTGAGAATCTGAGTCAATTGCTCCACAAATGCGCCCGTTTGCTCAAGCCGGGCGGGCATATCGCGCTGGTCGACCTCGACCGTGAAGACGGGTCCTTTCACGACGACCACACCGGGATTTTTCACTTCGGCTTCGACCGCGGGGAATTGGCGCAGGAGCTCGCCGACGCCGGGTTCCGGCTCCGCTTCATCGGCGACATCTACCACCGTGAAAAGACCTTCGCGGACGGACGGCGGCAAACCTACCCGATGTTCCTCGCCGTCGCCCGGCTGGATGCCCGGCGCTGAAGCGACTCTTCGTGCCTCCCGAATCGCAGCGGGTTTCAGAGCCGGGAATTGGACGGCACGACCTGTAAGCGTCCCTTGATCGCCCCCCTCCCCCGCGGCCCGCAATGGACGCCAGGGTTCTCTCCGCCATAACGATGACATCAGGCATAGAGTTCGCGCAACCGGGTTTTGGGGTCGGCGGCGGGGAGGATCGGAGTCTTTAAATTGATCGGGTTCTTGGGGAACGTCTGGTCGGGATTGACTCCGCAGAGTTCGTAGATGCTGCCGAGGAGGTCGACCGGGGTTACCGGGCGGGAGATGACCCGGCTGGCGGTGGCGTCGGAGGAACCGATCACCCGGCCGCCGGCAAAGCCGCCGCCGGCGACCATCGCCGAGAAGCAGTCGCTGAAGTGGTTGCGGCCGCCTTGCCAGGGGGCTTCCCAGTCGACTTTGGGGGTGCGTCCGAATTCGCCGGTCCACCAGACCACAGTCTGGTCGAGCAAGCCGCGTTCATGGAGGTCCAGGAGCAGCGCCGCCACCGCCCGGTCCATTTCGGGGGCGATTTTGGCGAGGGTTTCGAAGTGGCGCTTGTGAGTGTCCCAGCCGGAGGCGTTGATGGTGACGTAGGGCACCCCCGCCTCGACCAGCCGCCGGGCGGCGAGGCAGGACTGGCCGAATTTGGTCATCCCGTAGCGCTCGCGCATCTCCTTGCTTTCCTTGGTGAGGTCAAAGACTTCGGCGGCTTTGCCGAACATGATCTCGCGGGCTTCGCGGTCGGCTTTGTTGAAGAGGTCGAACTGGGCGTGGCCGGCATATTGTTTGCCGAAGCTGTCAAGATTTTTGGCGAATTCAAACCGCCGCTCGATCGCCGCCTGCGACAAACCGCCCGCGGGAGTGTAGCCGTCGACCTGGAATTTAGGCGCGGTGGGATTGCCGCCAGTGGCAAAGGGCGCATAGCGCTCGCCGAGGAAGCCGCATTCGGAGAACCGCCCCTTGTTGGAGGTCAAGGCGACGTAGGCGGGAAGATGGTGCTGGACATTGCCGCCCTTCAGCATCGCCAGCAAGGCGCCGATGGCGGGATAGGTGATGCCGTCGCCGGGCGTGCGTCCGGTCTGCATCAGATAGGTCGCCGACTCATGGCCGCGAAAAGGATGGGTCATACTGCGAATGATCGAGTACTTGTCGGCCTGCTTGGCGAGTTCGGGCATGAAGTCGCTGATTTTGATGCCGTCGACATTGGTCGGGATCGCGCCGCGGCCGCCGTTGTAATCCTTGCCGGCGTCGGGCTTGGGGTCAAAGGATTCGAGCTGGCAGGGGCCGCCCCAGATCCACAGCTCGATCACCGCCTTGGCCTTGCCGGAGGTGCGGTTTTTGGCCGGAGTTTCGACGCCGGCAAAAGCGGGGCTGAGCTTGGCAGCCGCGCCGAGCACGCCCAAGGTCAGACAGCTTTTGAGAAATTCCCTGCGATCCATAACCATACTCCGTGTTTTTCCCTATAGAGATACCACCTCTTGCCGATATTTCAAGCGCGGGGTCGGAATCTTTATCCAGAAAGACGCCGGACCGGCGCTTTTGTTTTACCGCAATTCGCTTCTTTGACGGGCACCCTGAAAAAAATCAAAAAAAATTGCAAAATGGGTTTGACATTCGTTTTTTCGGATTTATATTGATAGTGAAGACTCACTAACATGGAGTGAATGATGAATCTGACCAGGCGGCAAAATGAGATTATCGATGCGGCGCTGAACCTGACGGCTCAGGGCGGCATCCAGAATCTCACCATCAAGAATGTGGCATCGACGCTCGGGATCACCGAGCCGGCGATCTACCGCCACTTTGCCAACAAGTCGGAGATCGTCAGCACCATGATCCTGCGTTTCGACCACACCACGCCGGCCGGAGAGCCCGAACTTCGCGGCTTCGAAGCGGTGGCCGCGTTCATCCGGGGGCGGTTCGAGCAAGTGGCAGCCAAGCCCGCGCTGGCCAAAGTGATGTTCTCCGAAGAGCTCTTCATGGACGACCCCAAGTTCACCGAACTGATGTTTGCGATGATGCACCGGCACAAGAACGCGCTCCGGATCCATTTCGACGAAGCGCAGGCCGCCGGTGAAATCCGCACTGATATTGCGCAGGACATGCTCTTCCGGCTGGTCTTCGGCCCGGTCCGGCTGCTGGTCAAGCAGTGGGGCATGACCAACGCCGCCTTTGACCTCCGGGCCAAAGGGGAAGAATTGATCGACGCGCTGAAAAAAATTCTAAAATAATATTTACTCAACGAAGTTAGTTCATAATAACAAACAATAAACCGAGGAGGATTCGCGATGAAACGAAAAATCATTGAAATCGATGAAGCCAAATGCAACGGCTGCGGCGCGTGCATCCCCAACTGCCACGAAGGCGCGTTGCAGATGATCGACGGCAAAGCGCGGCTGATCAGCGACCTCTTCTGCGACGGCCTCGGCGCCTGCATCGGCGAGTGCCCGGTCGGCGCGATCCAGGTGATCGAGCGCGAAGCCGAGCCCTATGATGAGCGCAAAGTGATGGAGAATATCGCCCGCCAGGGGGAAAACACCATCCGCGCCCACCTGAAACACCTCAAGGATCACGGCGAATTCAAATTCCTCGAAATCGGCGTCGCCTATCTCAAGGAACAGGGCATCCCGGTCCCGTCGCTCGAAGAGCCGGGCAAACTCCCCTGCGGCTGTCCCGGCACGCTGGCCAAGAAGATCGAGGCCAAACCGGCCAAAGAACTCGGCGGCGGCGGATCGGCGCTGCGGCAGTGGCCGATCCAGCTGCGGCTCCTCAACCCGGCGGCGGCGTACTTCGACGACGCCGAACTCCTGGTTGCGGCCGACTGTGTCGCCCATGCCTACGGGAGTTTCCACCGCGACATGCTCGACGGCAAAATCCTGGTCATCTTCTGCCCCAAACTCGACCAAGATCTCGAAGGCTACGTCGACAAACTCGCCGAAATCTTCAAGCGGCATCATATCCGCT
>CAZRFG010000233.1:0-5714 GCA_964599205.1 uncultured Victivallaceae bacterium | reverse complement strand
TTTACAATCAAACGGTTCATTTTTGCATGAAGCAAAATCGCAGTGAACACAAGAATCAAACAACCGCCGGCAAGCCGCTGTGCCGAGTCGCGACAATCTGGAAAATTTTTCTTTCATTTGACGGCGTAACGACTTGCAATCACATCTTGATGCAGTAATAGTATGACATTTCCGAATGCAATTTATGATTCCAATGGAGAAGACGTATGAAATTCGAATGATGCCCGCCCCGGCGGGGATCGCCAGATGAAAAACAAAAACGCAGGGGAATTGGTCGATGTCAAAGAAAATGGTTTACTTTTTCGGCAAAGGGCAATCTGAGGGTAAAGGATCGATGAAGGATCTGCTGGGCGGCAAAGGCGCCAACCTGGCGGAAATGGCGGAACTGGGCCTGCCGGTCCCGCCGGGCTTCACCATCACCACCGAGGCATGCGACCAATACTACCGCATCGGCCGCGAAAAACTTTTCGCCGCCATCCATGACCAGGTCGAGGCCGCCTTGACCAAACTCGAAGCGACCACCGGCAAAACCTTCGGCAAAGGCCCCAATCCTCTGCTGGTCTCAGTCCGTTCCGGAGCCGCCGCTTCGATGCCCGGGATGATGGATACCGTGCTCAACCTCGGGCTCAACCTTGAAACCGCCAAGGCTTTGATCAAACTCACCGGCAACGAACGCTTCGTGATGGACTCCTACCGCCGCTTCATCCAGATGTTCGGCGACGTGGTGCTCGGCATCGAGCACGATCTCTTTGAACACGCACTGGAAGCGGTCAAACACGAAAAGAACGCCAAACTCGACACCGACCTTACCGCCGCCGACCTCAAGGAAGTGATCGCCCGCTACCAGAAAGTAGTCCGCGAAGCCACCGGCGAAGAATTCCCCGAAGACCCCAAAGCGCAACTCTGGCACGGCATCCAGGCGGTGTTCTCCTCGTGGAACAATCCGCGCGCGATCAAATACCGCCAGATCAACGACATCCGCGGGCTACTCGGCACCGCGGTCAACGTTCAGGCGATGGTCTTCGGCAACTCCGGCGACAAATCCGCCACCGGAGTGGCTTTCACCCGCGACCCGTCCACCGGTGAAAACCGTTTCTTTTACGGCGAATTCCTGATCAACGCCCAGGGAGAAGACGTAGTGGCGGGCATCCGCACCCCGCAGCAGATCACCCTCGCCGGTTCGCGCGAATGGGCGAAGTCGCAAAATGTCAGCGAAGAAGTGCGCGCCGCCCGCTACCCCTCGCTGGAGGAAGTGATGCCCGAGTGCTTCAAGCAGCTCGACGAGATCCGGGGCGTGCTCGAACACGCCTTCCGCGACATGCAGGACCTCGAATTCACCATCGACAACAACATTCTTTATATGCTCCAGACCCGCAACGGCAAACGCACCGCCGGAGCCGCCGTCCGGATCGCCACCGATCTGGTCAAGGAAGGGCTGATCGACGAAAAAACCGCGGTGATGCGGGTCGCCCCCGGCCAGCTCGACCAGCTGCTCCACCCGGTCTTCGTCAAGTCGGCCGAAGCCGCCGCCAAGCGCCTGGCCGTCGGCTTGCCCGCTTCACCGGGCGCGGCGACCGGGATGGCGGTCTTCAACGCCGAGGACGCCGAGACCTGGGCCGCCGCCGGCAAGCCGGTGATCCTCTGCCGGATCGAAACCAGCCCCGAAGACATCGGCGGGATGCACGTCGCCAAAGGCATCCTGACCACCCGCGGCGGGATGACTTCGCACGCGGCGGTGGTTGCCCGCGGCATGGGCACCTGCTGCGTCGCCGGTTGCGGCGACATCCGGATCGACTACCGCAACAAGTGCTTCACCTGCGGCGACGCCACCATCAAAGAGGGCGACTGGGTGTCGCTCAACGGCTCGACCGGCACCGTCTACGCGGGCAAGATCGCCACCGTCGATCCCGAGCTCACCGGTCCCTTTGGCCAGATCATGGCGCTGTCCGATAAGTACCGCAAAATCGGCGTCCGCACCAATGCCGATACCCCGCACGACGCCCAGGTGGCAGTCAAATTCGGGGCCGAAGGGGTCGGGCTCTGCCGGACCGAGCACATGTTTTTTGAGGGCGACCGCATCACCTCCTTCCGCCGGCTGATCCTGGTGGCGGAGACGGTCAAGAGGCTCAAGGACAAGTGCGAAGTCAACGATCTCGACGCCTTGCGCGTCAAGTGCGCCAAATGCGCCAAGTCGGTCCAGGCGATCGACCAGTACCGGCGGGCGCTGGCGGAATTGCTGCCGCTCCAGCGGGCCGACTTCACCGGCATTTTCCAGGCGCTTGAGGGGCGTCCGTGCACCATTCGTCTCCTGGATCCGCCGCTCCACGAATTCCTGCCGCACGATGACAAGGGCCAACAGGAGATGGCGCAGCAGCTGGGCACCACCGCGGCCGAAGTCAAGCACCTGGTCGAGAGCCTGAGCGAATTCAATCCGATGCTCGGCCACCGCGGCTGCCGGCTCGGGATGACCTATCCCGAAGTCACCGCAATGCAGACCCGGGCGATCGCCGAAGCGGCCTGCGACGTCGCCGGTTCGCAGCCGGAAATCATGGTGCCGCTGGTCGGCCATGTCCGCGAGCTCGAATTGCAGAAGGCGATCATCGTCGACACCATCGCCAAGGTCGAAGCCGAACGCAAGATGAAGCTCAAGGTCAAGATCGGGACGATGATCGAAGTCCCGCGCGCGGCGGTCACCGCCGACAAGATCGCGGCGGAGGCGGAATTCTTCTCCTTCGGCACCAACGACCTGACCCAGATGGGCTGCGGCTTCTCGCGCGACGACGCGGGTAAATTCCTCGGCGACTACGTCAAGTGGAACGTCTACGAATACGATCCCTTCCAGGTGCTCGATCAGGAGGGCGTCGGGGAATTGATGCGGATCGCGGTGGACAAGGGCCGCTCGGTGCGTCCGGACATCAAGCTCGGGATTTGCGGCGAACACGGCGGCGAGCCGCGCACGGTGGGCTTCTGCCACCGGCTCGGCCTCAACTACGTCTCCTGCAGCCCCTACCGGGTGCCGATCGCCCGCCTCGCCGCCGCCCAGGCGGCAATCGAGGAGTCGCTCAAGAAGTAACCGGAATTCTTAACCAAACCGCGCCCCGGCGGAATCAATCCCGCCGGGGCGTTTTTCTAAAAAAAAGACCTTTCCGCCAATATGCGAATTGCGAGATTCGAATTTCGATGCCATTATGCAACTGCGGTAACGAGCAGTTTTGCCGCGATCATCCGAGGTGAAAAATGATATTAAATTGGCTTCGCACTCTTCGCATGGCGGAAGAGATGAGCGAGATGGCGGCGCGGGATGAGGGGGCTGCCGAAGTCCGTATCCGCCATCGCATCCGGGGTGCGGCGACTTTGATTTCCGGAGTCCTGCTGATGGCTCTCCAGCTCTTCATTTTTGACCGGACGCCCCCGCTGCGATCTTTCATCCATTCGGTAATGGACTTCGGCAGCAGTTATGCCTTCAGTTGGAAAATCTATATCTTCGTTTTTTTTCAGGCAATTGCCATGGCCGCAATCATTCTCCCCGCGCCGCTTTTGCTCATTTTCCTGCTGAGAAAAGCCAGAACCATCTGGATTCCGCTGGCAGTGATGGCATTGCTGTTGCTGTCCTATATATTTTTTCTGACAAGAAGCTGAATCAGCGGCGATTCAATCCATGGAACAGAAAATGCAAGCTTATAGAAATTGGTTCCTGTCGTCGATGGAAAGCATCCTCTTTGAGGAAATCAGAGAGTGCCGGTTGATAAAAAAAATCAGCCTCCCATATGGCATTGATGCCGCCCTGGTAAAAATTGACCCGCCGGTGATCGGACAAAACGTCAATCGGCCCGAAGATGTCGAATATCTCATTCTGATCCCCCGATTCGAGGGCGATTCACTGTTTCCTTCGCCCCGATTGCCCCTCTTCGTACACATTGCACTGGCCCGGCTTGATATCGATGCCATCGGGGATCGTTTGAACATGGACCAACTCGTTCGCATCGCCTGGGGCGAAATCTATCAATCGCGCGAGGCCGCCGAAAAAAAATTCAGTTGAGCTTTTTTATTGCATAGGTCGTCAGTCGAAATAATCCGGCCTTTCCAATAACCGGTGGCAATCGCTCCGGCACAGAATTGCAATGGCTTGCGGTGATGCTATATTGACCGAAAAGGGAAGGCTTCAGTCATCATGTTCTCGCTTGAAATAATCGGAATACTGCTCGTGGCGGCGGCGGGCTCTTTTGCGAGTTCATTGCCGGTCTATGTCATTTACCGACTGATTCTGCGGCTGAGGAGAATCAAGCGCGGAGTCCTGCACTGGATTGATATTCCGGGCATTTTGATTCCGTATCCCCTGTGGATCATATTGGAACAACTGCACTGGTCGGTATCCGGCAAAAGTCTGGGAAATCTGGTGGAATTACTTCTGATCGGCTGGATTTGGACTTTGTTTTTCCTGGTCCGCTGTTTGATTTGTCTTTTCTGCAAAGAGGCGAATCCAAAGCGCTATGCATGGTACTCCACCATCGCCATTATCATTATCACTCTTTTAATTGAAATATTAGTCCCGTGGCTGCCGGAGTGAAGTTGCCGATCGCAATGGAGATGAAAGCGTTCCATCCCGGATGCGGGCAAGAAAAAAGCCGGTCGGTGACCGGCGAACATTCAAATGGTGGAGGTTAAAAGAATCCACAACTATGCTTCTCCGACTTGCTCTGTGAGGTTGGCAATACGGGAGAAAATCAGAGAATTACTCTTCTATCATGCCGGTCGCCAAGAATGGCCGGCAGTTAGATACCGCCGAGAATGGCCCGGTAAATAAAAAAACGGAATTTTGTTGCGAACATAAAAGCCCGTTCAAAATTCCGTTACGATTGCACCTTTTATTGTGATTACGGCATGTGCCAGGAAACATCTTGAGGCGCAACCTGAATTTGATTTGTTACAGACTTAACTCCATCCATTTTCCTGACAATATCCTCCGCTGTATCTTTCGAGCCTCCAAAAGATACGGATCCACTGATAACAACATTACCGTCATTACAGTCAATATCCAAGAATGTAATATCGGTATGTTCGAGGCTTAGGAGTTTATGTCGAATCCGATGCGTCAATGACAGGTCATTCAGCCTTCTCGCACCACAATCAGAGACGGCCATTTTTGTTGAAAGAATGTTCAACGTACCCAACATATCATCGACATGAATCTCTGCCGTGTTGATGATCAGGTCATAGGCACATGAATCCTGCCATTTACGATCGTAGAAGTATTTACAGAACCCCTCCCGTTCGCGGTCACATTTTTTAACGAGATTCAACGCCTGCTCTGGCTTAATATTGTATTGGCTTGCGACCCGCTTCGCGCGAAGCTCCAATGGAGCAATAAATCTCAGCCGGAGACACTCCACAACATCGCCAAGCAAAAAATTCGCTCCGCGCCCAACAATTGCAACATCGCCCTGAAGTGCTTCTTGAAGGATTGCCGTTCTCAAGGCGGCTGAATATACATTGGGAGCGCCGAATAAGGAATCGAACACTCCCGGCTTTTTCTCATCGAATTTCTTAAGTTGCTCAAAATCCGCGCCAAGTTCTTTGAAGCGGTCCTCCAATGCATCACGGTGTACAGAACGAAGTCCAAGAGCCTTGCAGAATTTTTCTTCCTGTTCTGTGCCAAACGCTCCAATCTCACGAGCAATTGTTACAATCCTCATAAGCCACCTCCGTTCTGTTAG
>CAZRFG010000232.1:0-5727 GCA_964599205.1 uncultured Victivallaceae bacterium | reverse complement strand
CTCCGGCCTCTGCGTCCCGAACGCAGCGCTCTAGCCAGACTGAGCCACACCCCGAAACAACTGAGCGGTTTCCCGCTGCTGTTCTATTAATATAGAGCCTGAATTTTTAAAATCAAGCTCATCATCAATCTTTTTTCAGAGATATCACCACTTTTTTCAGATTGCCGTCGCCTTCGCTGCAGGTCACAATCTCGGTGTCTTCCTGAAGCGTCACGTGGATGATCCGGCGATCATGCGCATTCATCGCCGGCAGAACCACCGACTCGCCCCAGCGTTTCACTTCCTTTGCCGCATCCAGCGCCTGGCAGCGGAGCTGCTCCTCGGTCGGGCCCTCGGCACGACCTTCGCCGGACTCGTCACGACGACGGCGGCCGCTGTCACGACGCTCGCCGCGTTCGCCACGGTCGCCGCGTTCGCCACGGTCGCCGCGTTCGCCACGGTCGCCACGGTCACTGCGATCACCACGTTCGCCACGTTCGCCGCGGTCACGACGATCCCCGCGGTCTTCGCGCTCTTCGCGGTCGCCGCGGTCGCGACGCGGACGGGGTGCGGCCTCTTCGCCTTCTTCGCCCTCGGGACGGTCTTCACCGCCGCGACTGTTGCCGCGGGCATAGCCGTCGATGTCGAGCATCACATGGGGGCAGTCCTCTTCGCCGCGGAACATGATCCGGTTCAGCAGCAGCTGGAGACTCTCCAGCGTCTGGCCCTTGCGGCCGATGATCCGTCCGGCGTCTTCGGAGCTGATCTTGATCGCCAGCTTGGTGCCCTTTTCTTCCAGCCGGAGCGACGCATCCAGACCGAGGTAGTCGAGCATGGTCATCAGCGTTTTGGTCGCCTTGGCTTTTTGTTCTGCAAGTTTTGCGTTTTCCGTCATTTTGTTGACTCCTTAACCTTCACTTTTTGGTCGGGGTTCCAGTTGCCGGCACAGGCGCATTCGAGCCGAATTTCTGCGAAAGCCGCAACTGGAGAATGCTGAATATCTGACTTACCGTCCAGTACAAGGTCAGACCGGACGGGAGATCGTAGAGGAAAAATAACATCACCACCGGCATCAGCAGCATCATTTTCTGCTGCATCGGATCCATCGCGCTCGGGGTCATCTTCTGCTGAACCACCATCAGCAGAGTCATCGCGATCACCAGCGGGTTGATCGGAAGATTGAAGAGGAAACCGGGCAGCCGGGCTATGGTGTCCGCCGCCGCCAGGTCATGCGCCCACAGGAACGACACCTGACGCAGCTCCACCGCGCCGTCCAGCGTCGAATAGAGCGCCAGGAACACCGGAATCTGGAGGAGAATCGGGAAACAGCCGCCCAGAGGATTGATCTTCTCGGCGCGGTAGAGCTCCATCGTTTTCTGATTGAGGATCTGCGGATTGTCTTTGTACTTCTCGCGCAGTTCCTGAATTTTGGGCTGGACCGTCGACATCTTCTTCATCGAGGCGTTGGCGCGGGCGGTGACCGGCCAGAAGAGCAAGCGGACGATGATGGTGAGCACCACAATGCTCCAGCCGTAGGAGCCGAAGACATGGTCGAGCTTGATCAGCGCCCAGAGCAGGAAACGCGCAAGGTAATCGAGCGGGCCCCACGCGAGATGCATGGTCCGGTTCGCGCCGGGGGCGAAAGACTCCAGCTCGGCGACGATCTTGGGCCCGGTGTAGACGCTGAATTTGAACGTTTTGGCGCTGTTGGCCGCAATCGTGACATTGGTGTATTCCGCCCCGGTGGCGGCGATGAAGTGATCGGGCTTGGTTGGCGACGCCACCCGGGTCTGATAGAGCCGGAAAGGCTCCTCGCCGGAAAGGATGCTGATGAAATACTTGTTGCTGAGCGACGTCCAGCGGACGCCGTCGATTCCGCCCTTGAGGAACTTCGCCTCATCCTTGACGTCGGCGGCGAGATCGACAAAGGTGCCGGTCGCAGTGTAATAATCGAGCCGGAGACTGTCCGAACGCATGTGGTCGCCGGAAATTTCGCCCCACAAATTCAATTCGCCGTCGCTCACCACCAGACGCGGGAAAACCAGCGGCGTCTTGCCGGGGTTGGCGATGGTGACCGCGTATTCGGTGCGGTAGCCCTTGTCCGCCACTTTCCAGCTCTGGGTCAGCAAAAATTCGCCGGCCGCGCCGCTGATCCGGCGGGAGAGAAAATAAACGTCGTCGCCCTCTTTGCGATTGGCGGCCACTTCGAGGCACTGCCACTCTTCGCCGGGGGAAAACACCGCCATCGCGCCGGGCTGGAGCTTTTTGCCGGCGATTGCGGCTGAAACCGACTGATCGATCACCACATCGCTTTTGCGATCGGCGGTGCGGTATTTGAAAAGCGTCACTTTGCCGACCGCCCCCGCCGACGGCAGGATTTCGAGCGCCAGGTCGGAGTTGGTCAAGGTGCGGGCGGGAAGTTCGGGAATCGCTTTGGCCGGAGTCCGGGCAAGCGCCGGAGCGGCGGGAATTGCGGGAGCGGCGGGAACTGCGGAAACAGCGGGAGCGGCAGGAATGGAAGCGGGGGCCGGAGTAGCCGGAACGGCCGGAGCGGCGGCGACCGGAGTCGCGGCGGGAATCCAGCCCATATAACGGCACACCGGCTCCCAACTGAACACCAGAAGAATTGCGACGATAATGACGATAATCGTCTCTTTGTCAAACTTCACAATCAAAAACTTTCGTTTGCGGGGCGACCATCCCGGGATTCCGCGCCGAAACCGGCGGGAAGCGGATCGAGCACCTGCCCCCTTTTCAAAATTCTCGCATCACCGGCGTTTTTTCGTCTCCGGAACCGGATCGAAGCCGCCGCGGCAAAACGGCTGGCAGCGCAGCAGCCGCCAGCAAGTGAGAAATCCCCCCCGGATCATCCCGTGCCGCTCCAGCGCCTCAATCGCATAGTGTGAACAACTCGGAGTAAAACGGCAGCACGGCGGCAACCACGGGGAGACCGTCCATTGGTACAACCGGACGATGCCAATCAACACTCGGGCGGGAATTCGACAAATTCCCGCGCCAAAACTTTTGCGCGGCCCAGCAGGACCGCCATTTCTCTGGTCGCCTGCGGCCGTTTCCAGTCGGCCATCAGACGGCGCGGAATCAGTACCAAGTGGCATGGCGACATCTCCGATTTGAGAAGCCGGAAGCTCTCCCAAAGCAGCCGGCGGGCCCGATTGCGGTCCACCGAGAGAAGACTGTACTTCTTGCCGCATACCACGCCGCAGCGGCAGAGGCCGTCGGGCGATGACGCCACCACTGCCAGCATGCCTTTGCCGACGAACTTGATCCCGCGGTCGCGCACCAGGTCGAATTCCGACTTGAAGCGCAGCTTTTCCGCCTTCCCCAAAGTTTTCACCCCCGACCGCGTCCGGGATGGTTCCGGAACTTCGGCGGGGGAGACTTCATCGGCGGGATGACGGTCCATCAGGCGGTCAGCCGGGCGCGGCCCTTCTGGCGACGGCGTCTGATCACATCACGGCCACCGCGGGTGGACATTCTGGCGCGAAAACCGATTTTGCGCTTTCTTTTGCGGACGGAGGGTTGAAACGTTCTTTTCATCTTCTCGGATTCCTTCTCATATTCATTTACGCACTGCCGCGATCCCCTTGCCTGACCTGACCGGCACGGCAATGCAGCGGTTACACACTGCTACGAACCATTAATGTACCACCGTTTTACCGGTTCGTCAAGCGACTTTCGCCAAAAACGGCGTTTTTTCAGTCGCATCCCGTTCAGCGGGTTTCGATCGGAGTAATCTTGGCCGGTTTCAGCACCGGGGTTTTCCAGCCTTCAACCTTGTAACTGACGCCGACGATGCGGACCCGTTTTTTGGCCAGCGAGTCGAATTTCTTGCCGGCGTCGCCGACGTGGATGAAGTACTGGAGATCGTATTCCCCGCCCTTGACCACCGCCAGCGCGAATTTAACCCCGCCGGTGCTCTTGATCGGCAGGAAATCGCCGGTCACGGTAACTTCCTTGCCGCTGCCCGCGACCACCGGAAGATCGTCAAAGGGCATATCGTCGGACTTGGCGCCGGAACTCTTCGCGGATTCGCTCTTTTTGGGCTCGGCCTTGGCCGGGGCTTCCGCCGTCTTGTCGTCTTTGGCATCGGCTTTCTTGTCGTCGCTCTTGGCCGGAGCCGGGGCGGCGGAGCCTTCCAGCTTCGGCAGCTTGGCGAGATCGCCGTTGACCATCGAGCGCGCGACATAACCCGCCACGCCCGGGGGCGGGGCAATCTTGACCCATTCGCCTTTGCCGTCATCCAGCACTTTCACCGCATAATTGGCCTCGGTACGACCGAACGCCGGAAAATTGGCACCGGGGCCGGAACGCAGATTGACCCTGCCGGTGGTTTTGCCGTCCTTGAGCAGCGAACGCGCGATATAGAGCTCGGAGGGCGCGATCTCGACCCAGTCGGCATTGGCCCGGAACGCGGTGACTTTCTGGCCGGAGGCAAGTTTCGCAACCACCGCCGCCTTGGTGGACTGACCCGCGCGGACATTCAGCCGATCAACCTTGGACGTCACCGTTTCATCCGCCGCCAATACCACGCCGCCGACCAGCAGCAGCCCCGCCATCCATATGGAAAAACGCATAGTCCGATCCCCGCTTTGAAGGTTCAATTTCAATATTTTTCTGATAAAATAATGTACCACCCCTGACGTGAAATGCAATCGCCAACGATTGATTTTTCAATACTTTCGCGCTATTTTATCAACAAACCACCACAGGACCCAAAATGACCGGACTTGAAGCATTCCTCCACCATCTCGCCGCCGAACGCCAGAGCAGCGAACACACCGTCAAAAGCTACGGCCGCGACATCCGCCAATTCGCCAAACTGATCAAGGGCGGCGAAGAGTTCGACGACTGGGCGGCAGTCACCAAAGACGACGGCCGCACCTTCCTCTACGAACTCCACCAGATGGATGAGGCCAAGAGCTCAATCCAGCGCAAACTCTCCGCCATGCGCTCCTTTTTCCGCTACCTCGAGCGCGAAAAAGTGATCGCCGGCAACCCCTTCGCCAACCTCACCGCGCCCAAGAAAGAGCAGAACCTCCCCCAGCTCCTCTCGGTCAGCGCGATCGACCGTTTGCTCCAGGGCGTCCACGACTACTACAACTCCGGCAACGCCAAAAACGAGGAGTCCGCCGAATTCGGCCGCGCCCGCGACCTTGCGCTCATCGAAACCATCTACAGCGCCGGGCTCCGGATCAGCGAGGCGGTCGGCCTCGATTACGGCGCGCTCGACCTCGCCGCCGGCGCCATCCGGGTGCGCGGCAAAGGCAAAAAAGAACGGCTCGGCATGCTGGGGGCCGCCGCGGTCAAAGCGATCCGCGCCTACCTCCCCTTTCGCCCTCCCCTCGGGGCGACCCGCGACAACGCCGCGCCGCTTTTCATCAACCGCTTCGGCGAGCGCCTGAGCTGCCGCAGTTTTCAGCGCAACCTCAAAAATTACCTTCTCCAGGCCGGACTCCCGCCCGACCTCACTCCCCACAAACTCCGCCACTCCTTTGCCACCCACCTGCTCGACGCCGGAGCCGACCTCCGCAGCGTCCAGGAACTCCTCGGCCACGAAAACCTCAGCACCACCCAGATCTACACCCACGTCAGCACCGCCCGTATGAAGGAAACCTACGCCCAGGCCCACCCCCGCGCCGGACGCAAAAAGAAGTAATTTTTCCGTGGCAATGACGCGGCAGAACCCGGCGCGGACAGGGGCGGGCGAACCCGCTTGGACGAATGGAA
>CAZRFG010000231.1:0-5735 GCA_964599205.1 uncultured Victivallaceae bacterium | reverse complement strand
GTTCCTGGACCATCATCTCGTCAATCTGGAGCCGGCCGGCGGTGTCGATCAGCACCACGTCGATGCCCTTCTGACGGGCCTCCTCGACCGCGTTGGAGGCGATCGCGGGAACATTGATGCTGGTGCGCTCGACGTGAACCGGAATATCGAGCTCGCGGCCGAGGAATTCAAGCTGGTCGATCGCGGCCGGACGGTAGACGTCGCCGGCGACCAGCAATACGCTCTTGTTCTTTTCGTGCTTGAGGAGCCGGGCGAGCTTCCCGGCGGTGGTGGTTTTGCCGCTGCCGTGAAGACCGACCAGCATGATCACCGTCGGTTTGCGGCCAAAGGTCAGCTCGGCGGCGCCGCCGCCCAGCAGCTCGACCAGTTTATCGTGGACGATCTTGACCAGCTGCTGGCCGGGGGTGACGCTTTTGATCACCTCCTGGCCCATGCACTCGCTTTTGACCTCCTCGATGAAGTCGGTCGCCACCTGCAAGTTGACGTCGGCCTCGAGCAGCGCCAGCCGGATTTCGCGCATCGCGTCGACGATGTTGCTCTCGGTCAGCGTGCTCTGGCCGCGCAACTTGCGAAAGACGTCATGCAATTTGTCGCTTAACGATTCAAACATGATGATTCCCTGATTTTATATTCATATCCAAATTTTATATCATTTTGTAATATAGTTTCAAAGTGACGATACTTCAAGGAGAAGTCCCTTTTTTCTTCCTCCGCGCAATTGCTTTTTCCCGACTGGCATGGTAAATTAGTACCGTCCCTTTGTATTGATCGAACATTCAGGAGATTTTTCGATGCGCAGCGACATCATGAAAAAAGGTTCGGAACGCGCGCCCCATCGCGGGCTGATGCGCGCCACCGGAATCGCGGCCGGAGACATTGCCAAGCCCTTCATCGGGGTCTGCAACTCCTACACCAACATCGTCCCCGGCCATTGCCACCTGCAGGAAGTCGGCCGGATCATCTGCGACGCGATCCGCGACGCGGGCGGCGTGCCCTACGAATTCAACACCATCGCGGTCTGCGACGGCATCGCCATGGGCCATGCCGGCATGAAGTTCTCGCTTCCCAGCCGCGAACTCATCGCCGACTGCGTCGAGACCATGGGCAGCGCCCATCCCTTTGACGCGATGATCTGCATTCCCAACTGCGACAAAGTGGTGCCGGGGATGCTGATGGGCGCAATGCGGCTCGACATTCCGACCATCTTCGCCTCCGGCGGCCCGATGTTCGCCGGGCACGGCAAGGACGGCAAGGCGACCGACCTGATCACCATTTTTGAAGGCGTCGCCAAGCACAAGATCGGCGAACTCTCGGACGCCGGGCTGGAGGAGCTCGAGTGTTCGGCCTGTCCCGGCGCGGGCTCCTGCTCGGGGATGTTCACCGCCAACAGCATGAACTGCCTCTGCGAAGCGCTCGGCATCGCCTTTCCGGGCAACGGCTCGATTCCGGCCGAAAGCACCGCGCGGATCGCGCTCTGGAAACGCGCCGCCAAACGGGCGGTCGAGCTCGCGCTCGATCCCGCCGCGCCGACCGCGCGCAGTTTCGCCACGCCGAGATCGTTCCGCAACGCGCTGGTGCTCGACATGGCGATGGGCGGCAGCAGCAACACCGTGCTCCACACCCTCGCGGTGGCGACCACCGCCGGGGTCAAACTCGATTTGAACGATCTCGACCGGATCAGCCGGGAAACGCCGAACATCTGCAAAGTGTCGCCGTCGAGCGAGTTTCACATGGAAGACGTCAACCGCTGCGGCGGGATTTCGGCGATCATGAAAGAAATCTCCCGGCTCGGCCTGATCGACCTCGACGCCCCGACGGTGAGCGGTCTCTCCATCGGCCAGACCATTGCCAATGCGCCCGCGCCGGACGGCGAAGTGATCCGGACGATTGAAAACGCCTACAGCAAGTCGGGCGGACTCACCATTCTTTTCGGCAACCTCGCCGAAAAGGGCTGCGTGGTGAAAAAGGCCGGGGTGGCCGAAAAGATGCTGGTCCATCGCGGCCCGGCGGTGATTTTCGAAAGCCAGGAAGAGGCCTGCGAAGGCATTCTCGGCGGCAAGGTCAAAGCCGGCGACGTGGTGGTGATCCGCTACGAAGGGCCCAAGGGCGGCCCCGGCATGCAGGAAATGCTGGCTCCGACCAGTTACATCATGGGACGCGGCCTCGGCGAAAGCGTGGCCTTGATCACCGACGGCCGCTTCTCCGGCGGCACCCGCGGCGCGTGCATCGGCCACGTCAGTCCGGAAGCGGCGGCGGGCGGAGTGATCGGACTGGTCGAACCGGGCGACATCATCGCAATCGACATTCCGGCGCGGACGATCAAGCTCGAAGTCGCGGACGACGTGCTCGCCGAACGGCGCAAGCACTGGCAGCCGCGCGAATCCAAAGTCAAAACCGGTTACCTCGCCCGGTACGCCAAGCTGGCCACCAGCGCGGACACCGGCGGCGTGCTGATGATCTGATGATGAAGCGCTTCGGCATGATCGCGGGGGGCATCCTGTTGCTCGGCGTCCTCGCCTCATGCCGGACTCCCGGCGAGGCGGTTTCGCAACCCGGCGCGCTGACCGTGGAAAGCGCGGCCGCCGAGGCGGAACAACACCTCGCCGAATTGCGGTTCGACGAATTGCGCCGGACGCTCGGCCGGGAGCATCTGGACCACAAAATCCTGCTCGGCTTGCCCGAGCTGACCGTCCAGGCGAACAAAAGCGCGGTGCAGTCGAAGCTCCTCGCCCCCGGCGCGCGTACCGCCGCCGAGCTGGCGATGGCGTACAATGTGCAATTGCTGACGCCGGACGACGCGGCGGCCCGGGAGACCGGGGAGATGCGGGTCCGGCAGAATTTACGGTTGGAAACCGAACTCGCGGCGGAAGCGTGGCTGGCGCTGCAGGATCGGCTGGCGATTCTGCGGGAGGCGGCCAAATCGGCGGCCTTCCCGGAGAGCGGGCGGCGCGAACTGGCGGCGACCGGGGCCGAAGCCGAGGAGTCGGCGCTTTTGCTGCGAACCTTGCTCGGGGCGGAACCCGGCGGCGGGCTGGCGCTCCGGCGCGGGGCCGATCCGGGAGTGCCGCTGTGGGGTGATTTGCTGGTGATCGCGCTCGGCCGGCGGCCGGAGTTCCGCGATGCGCCGCTGCCGCCGGAGCAACTGGCGGCGGCGGTCCGCAAACTGGCGGAAAAACTGCCGCCGGAGACCGATCCGGGCAACCGCACGGCGGTGCTGCTGGCGCGAACGGAGTTTCTGCTGCGGTTCCCGCGCTTTTATGCGGCGCGGCAGCTGGCGGACCGCAAAATGCCGCCGGAATTGCGTTTTTTGCCGCTCGCACTGGTGCTCGACGCCGAGCTGTCGCTCGATTTGGCGGCGTACGAAGCGGCGCGCCGGGCGAGCGTTGAAGCGGCGGATTCGCCGGTCAAGGATTACGAGAGCGCGGTCATACTGGAACGCGCAAAGGGTGAGGAGCGGATGGCGCTGCGGCGGCTCCGCAACACGCTCGGACTGGCAGAGGGCGAAGCTTCGGCTCCGCCGGCCGGCGACCGGACGGGCGGCCCCGATGAGGATGAATTGAATCGGACGATTGACATAATACTTGAAATGATGGGAAAAGAGAAATGATTGATTCCGGCTTGGTGTCGATTTCGTTCCGCAAACAGACGGTGGAAACACTGGTGGCGGAGTGCGTCAAAAATAAGATCAAGGCGATCGAGTGGGGCGGCGACATCCATGTGCCGCACGGCGACCTCGAAAAAGCGGCCCACGTCGCCAAGCTGATGGCGGCGAACAATCTCGTCACCTCGTCCTACGGTTCGTACTACCGCGCCGGAGTACCGGATCAGGTCGATTTCGCCAAAGTAGTGGCGACCGCCAAAGTGCTGGGCGCGCCGACCATCCGGGTCTGGGCGGGAAACAAGGCTTCGGCCGACGCGACGGCCGCGGACCGCAAGGCGGTGGTCGACGATCTCAAGCGCTGCTGCAAACTCGCCGCCGAAGCGGGAATCACGGTGAGCACCGAGTATCACGGCAACACCTTGACCGACACCAATGAATCGACGCAACTTCTCCTTGCCGAAGCCGGTCCGGCGCTGCTGACCGGCTGGCAGCCGCCGAACGGCAAGCCTTTCGCCTACCGGATGGAGGGGCTCAAAAAGGTGCTCGACCGGGTGACCACGGTGCACGTTTTCACCTGGACCGACGCCAATGTGCGGCTGCCGCTGGCCGACGGCGAGGCGGACTGGAAAAAGTACTTGGAAGTCGCCAATACGCGCGGCGACCACTATGCGCTGCTGGAGTTCTTTATCGACGACTCGCTCGAGCAGTTCGCCAAAGATGCGGCAACGTTGAACCGGATGATTGCCGAAGTCAATGCGAAATGAATGATCTGGGAGAAAAAGTCCGCGCTTACGCGGAGCGCTTTCTCACCGGAAACGACGAAGACGACCGGCCGATCAAGTTGAAGATCGGCCATACCTTCCGGGTGTACGATGAAGCCTGCCGCCTGATTGCGGCGGAGGGTTTTGGCGAGGCGGACGCCGCCGCGGCGAAGCGGGCGGCGCTGCTCCACGACTACGGTCGTTTCGAGCAGTACCGCAAATACCGGACGTTTCACGACGCCAAAAGCATCGACCACGGCAAGCTGGCGGCCGAGCTGGTGCGTGCGCACGGTCTGCTGGCGGCGCTGCCGCCGCGGGAGCGGGGGGTGGTGCTGGGGGCGGTGCGGGTGCACAATGCGATCAAGATCCCGGATTGCGCGACCGGGCGGCTGCGTCGGATTGCGGGGGTGGTGCGGGATGCGGACAAGCTTGACATCATCCCGATTCTGCTGCGGCATCTGGAGAATCCGGAGACCAAGGCGGTGACCTGGAATCTCAAGGAGATGTCCGACATTTCGCCGGAGGTGGCGGCGAGTTTGCGGGAGCGCCGGACGCCGGATTATTCGACGTTCAGGAGTGCGAGTGATTTTGTGGTATCGAAGCTGGCGTGGGTGTATGATTTGAATTTCAATCACACCCGGCGGGAGTTTGTGAAGCGCGAGTATCTGGAGAAGTTGCGGCGCTTCATGCCGGAGACCGGAGTGGTGGAGCGGGTATTTGCTGAAGCGCAGCGGGCGCTGAGGGAGGAAGCATGAATCTCTTTACCGGGAAATGGCCGTTTTATGTGAGCGGGCCGTTGTTGGCGATCCTGGTGGTATTGTCGTTGTATGTGTTCAACGATGTGATCGGGATGGGGGATGCGACGACGGTGGCGACGGAATATTGTTCGGAGGCGCTGCAGGAGCACCGGGTGGGGGATCCGCCGTCGCTGGACTGGCAGCTGGGGTTGTTCATCGGGATATTTGTGGGGGCGTTTGTCGCGGTGTTGATGGGGAACAAGTACAAGGCGGAGTTGATGGCGGAGGGCGAGGGATCGTTTACGATCAAGGTATTGCGGACGGTGGGAGGAGGAATTGCGGGGGGATTCCTGGTGATGCTGGGGATTCAGTTTTCGGGGGATACGGTATTCGGGCATTTGACGTCGGCGATGCAGTTGTCGGGGGGTGCGTGGATATTTTTGATAGCGATGACGGTGACGGGGAGTGCGCTGGCAATTTTGCTGGAGCGCAAGGGTGAGGGCGGGGCGAAGAAGCCCGCCAAGGCCGCCGCGAAAAAATAAAAAAAGCGCCGCAGGCTAAACAAAAAAGGCGCGAAGCGCCCACCCCCGCCCTCCGTCGTACGGAGGCGTGGTCCAGCGGCGAAACGCTGGTCGC
>CAZRFG010000230.1:0-5759 GCA_964599205.1 uncultured Victivallaceae bacterium | reverse complement strand
CACTTCGCTTCGCTGGTGTCACGCTTGTTTCGCTCCCGCAGAGAGGAGCGGGCTCTGCCCGCGGATGGGGGGGGAGCGCTGCGCTTAGCTTCGCTCGCGTGGATCGCGAGCGACCAGGGGTGTTCGCCCCCTGGACGGCGCCCCCGTACGACGGGGGGCGGGATTGGCGCTTCGCGCTTTTTTGAGCCTGCGGCGCTTTTTTTGGGCCTGCGGCGCTTTTTTTATTTTTTTCTCAGGCCCGCAAGGTGCTGGTGCGCTTCACGAATCAAACGCTCCGTCTCGTCCCACCCGATGCAGCCGTCCGTAATCGACACATCCGGCGCCGGACAACCCGACTCCGGCACCTTCTGACTGCCCGGCTTGAGATAACTCTCCAGCATCACACCATTGATCGCCGTCTCGCCCGCCTCAATCTGCTTGAGGACATCCTCAAACACCACATGCTGCTTGTCCGGCTTCTTGCCCGAATTGGCATGACTGCAGTCGATAATAATATTCGGCCGCAGCTTCGCCTTCTCCATCGCCACCTTCAAAAAGGCAATGTGCTCCGAGCCGTAATTCGGTTGCGGGCCGCCCCGCAGCACGATATGCGCATACGGATTCCCGCTTGTCCGAAAAACTCCCACATGGCCGTCCTCCAGCACCCCGATGAAACTGTGCTGGCTCCCCGCCGTCGAAATCGCGTCGATCGCCACCTGGAACGACCCGTCGGTCGCATTCTTGAACCCCACCGGCATCGACAAACCGCTGCCCAGCTGCCGGTGCGTCTGACTCTCCGTCGTCCGCGCCCCGATCGCCGCCCACGCCACCGCGTCGGCAATGTACTGCGCAATAATCGGGTCCAGCATCTCCGTCGCCACCGGCAAACCGATCTCCACAATCCGCAGCAACAGCTTGCGGGCAATGAAGATCCCCTTCTCAATGTTGTACGAGCCGTTGATATCAGGGTCGTAAATCAAACCCTTCCACCCCACCGTCGTCCGCGGCTTCTCAAAATAGACCCGCATGATCACCAGCAGCTGATCCTTTACCTCCGCCGCCAGCTTGGCCAGCCGGTTGGCGTACTCGATCGCCGCCTCGGGATCGTGAATCGAACAAGGGCCCACAATCACCATCAGCCGCTTGTCCTTGCCCTCGAGAATGTCGCTGACCTCCTGCCGGGCCTTGACCACCTTGACCACCGATTCCAGCGATAACGGCAATTCCGATCGAATCGCCCCCGGACTCGGCAGCACACTCCGGCTGGAGATGTTCACATTGTTGCTGCTCAACATTTTATTTCAATCCTTTCATAAAATTTCCAACTTTTTCCCGCTTCCGCCGGGAACGCCCCCCGCCGGGGCTTCGCACGCCGCGCTTATCTCAAATTGACGCGCCGGCGCTTCTCTTATTGTAATAAACGTGGCGGACCATCTTCCCCGCTTCCAGCCAGCGTTTTTCAAAGTCGCTCTTGATATCGTTCAACTCCGGATCGGGCTCCGCCTCGTCGAACAGCCCCGACTGCGCCATCACCCGGGTCACCGCCTCGAAATACGGCTCGTCGTCACTCGAAAAGTGAAACACGCCGCCATCTTTCAGCACCCGCCACACCTGAAAGGTGAAGTCCGACGCCATCAGCCGGTGCCCCCGGTGCCGGTCCTTCGGCCACGGATCGGGACACAACAAATGAATCCGGTCGAGACTCCCGTCCGGCAGCGCCACCGCCACCAGATGCCGCGCCTCGCAGCGATAGGCGGTCAAATTATTCAGGCCCTCGCGTCTGGCCTTTTTCACCAGTTTGCGCAACCGCCCGATCATCAGGTCCGCCGCCAGCACCGAGCGCTCCGGGTAACGCCTCGCCAGCTCCGCCGTAAATGACCCGGAGCCGCAGCCAAGGTCGAGCTCGACCCGCGTCCCGGCGGATTTCGCCGGGATCGGCAGCAGCTGATAGGTTCCCAGTAAATTGACGATTTCGGCGTCTTCCGGGTGTTTCGCCTCGGGACTTCTCATGTGAGGCGCAGCACCTTTTTCATCAATTCGTCTTTTTTGAGAAAACCGAGCTTGCCCGGCGGCGCGAGCTTCTCGCTATAGGTTTGAATGTCGTCAGGCTCGATCCCCGGCCCGCAGATCGCCACCGGCACCGGCGTGGTGGTGTGCTTGCGCAACCGGATCGGCACCGGATGGTCGGGGAGCACCGCAAAGGTCACATCCTTGCCCCGCAGCGCCTCCAGCACCGGAACCACGATCTTGCGGTCAAAGTCCTCGATCGCCCGGAGCTTGAGCTTCAAATCGCCCTCGTGCGAACACTCGTCGATCGCTTCGACGTGGAGATAGACGAAGTCGTGGGTCTTCAGCGCCTCCAGCGCCGCCGCCACTTTGCCGGCGTAGTTGGTGTCGAGATAGCCGGTCGCGCCGGGGACGTCGATCACCGTCATCCCGGTGCACTTGCCGAGCCCCTTGATCACGTCGACCGCGCTGATGATCGCCCCTTTTTTGCCGTAACGGGCTTCAAAAGGCACCAGCCGCGGCAGTTTCCCCGGACTCCACGGCCAGATGTCGGTGGCCGGCGAGGACTTGCCCCGGTTGAGCGGGTGGTTGATCAGGAAACGGTGGGCGCGCGCCGAGAGCTCATTGAGAAATTCAACCGTGTGCTTCGCCTCCGGCGACGCGTCGAGCGGACGCAAGCCGAGCTCGGCGACCGCGATGTCCTGCGATGAATCCGGCTTGAAGTAATCGATATGGGCCGAGAATTCCGCCCCGTGAAGCACCAGGAGATTGCGGTAGCTCACCCCGGAGTGGAAGGTCACTTTGTCACTGCCTAGTTCCTGCTCGAGATCATGCATCAGCTGCGCCGCCACCGCGTTGTCGATGTGGCCCGCCGAATAGTCGCGGAGCACCCGGTCCTCGGAGACGTAAACCAGATTGCAGCGCCAGGCAATGTCGTCCGGGCCGAGCGCGATCCCCTGGCTCACCGCCTCGATCGGGCCGCGGCCGGGGTAATTGTCCTCGGGCTGGAAGCCCAGCACCGACATATTGGCGACGTCCGACGAGGTCGGAAGACCGTCGGGCAAGGTCAAAAAAGAACCGTTGATTCCGCGCCGGGCGATTTCGTCCATCCCCGGCGTCGCCGCCGCCTCCAGCGGCGTCAGACCGCCGAGCTCCGGCAAGGCTTCATCCGCCATGCCGTCGGCGAGGAAAATCAGACTTTTCATGATATTACTCTTCTTCGGCAACCTGATCGGCAATTTCGTCGGCGATCGAGAAGTTGGCGTTGACCATCTGGACGTCGTCGAGGTCTTCGAGCTTGTCCACCAGACGCAGGATCTGACGGGCGATGCCGGGATCGCTGATTTCCATGGTGGTGTCGGCGCGACGGATCACTTCGGCCTCGTCCGGCTTGATGCCGGCGTCTTCAAAGGCCTTGACCAGCGCTTCAAAGTTCTCCGGATCGGCCCAGATTTCGGCGGTGCCGTCTTCGACTTCGAGGTCGTTGCCGCCGGCTTCGAGCACCAGGTCCATCAATTTATCCTCGCTGGCGTTTTCGCCGGTGATGATGAAGTGGGCCTGGCGGGTGAACATCCGCGACACCGCGCCGGTGGTCGCCATGTTGCCGTTGTTGCGGTCAAAGACGAAACGGACTTCGCTCGCCGAGCGGTTGGTGTTGTCGGTCAAACACTCGACCATCACGCCGACCCCGCCGGGGGCGTAGCCTTCGTAGATGACTTCCTTGAACACCACGTCGCCAAGTTCGCCCGCGCCCTTTTTGATCGCGCGTTCGATGTTGAGGTTCGGCATGTTGGAGGCGCGGGCCGCGGTCAGCGCGGCGCGGAGCCGGGGGTTGGCGGAGGCGTCGGCGCCGCCCATCTTGGTGGCGACCATGATTTCCTTGCCGATGCGGGAGAAGATCTTGCCTTTTTTCTTATCCGCGGCGGCTTTCTGATGCTTGATGTTGGCCCATTTGCTGTGTCCGGACATGGTGTTTCCTCGGTTCAAATTGTCTGATCATAATTGTATTACCTTAATTTAGCCCGAAAGTCCTCCTTTTTCAAGCATTTTCATTCCCGTTTTTGCAAAAAGGCGCTTGCTTTTTGCGATGTCAGCCGCTATTTTTCCTCGTGCGTTAAACCCTCTCGAAAGCGAAAGTTTTTTTGATATGCCATCGGATTTTGTTCACCTTCACGTTCACAGCCACTACAGTCTGCTCGACGGCGCCTGTACCACCAAGGGGCTGCTGACCCTGGCCAAAGAGTACGACATGGCCGCCGTCGCCATCACCGACCACGGTTTCATGGGCGGGATTCAGGACTTCTACAAAACCTTCAAGGGCAGCGGCGTCAAGCCGATCCTCGGCTGCGAGGCCTACATCGCCCCCGGCTCCCGGCTGGACAAGAACCAGACCACTCCCAACGTCCGCGGCTTCCACTTGCTCTTGCTCGCCGAGAACAACGCCGGGTACCACAATATGTGCAAGCTCATTTCCGAGGGCTACCGCACCGGTTCGTACTACGGCAAGCCCCGCATCGACAAGGATCTGCTCCGCGAATTCAACGGCGGCATTATCGGCCTCTCCGCCTGTATCGCCGGGGAAATTCCGCAGCATCTGCTTGACGGCAACCAGGCGGCGGCGGAGAAATCGCTTGCCGAATACGTCGAAATCTTCGGCAAGGACAACTTTTTCCTCGAATTGATGGATCACCAGATGGACGAGGAGCGCAAGGCCAACCGCGGCCTGATCGAGCTCGCCCGCAAATTCGACCTCAAGTGCGTCGCCACCAACGACGCCCACTACCTCAAAAAAGAGCACGCCAAAGCCCACGAAATCATGCTCTGCATCCAGACCGGGGCGTTGCTCTCGGATCCGAAGCACTTCCAGTTCCCCGGGCCCGAATTTTACTTCAAGACCACCGACGAGATGAAGGCGCTTTTCGCCGAAATCCCGGAGGCGGTGACCAATACCCGGCTGATCGCCGAGCGCTGCGACACTTCGTTCAAGTACGTCCCCGACGTCAACCACTACCCGGTCTACACCCTGCCCGACGGCACCGTGCCGGGGAAAGAGTTTTTGCGCGAGATCTGCCTCGAGAACATTCCTGACCGCTACGGCTTCGATCCGCGCGCCGCCGACCTCACGCCGGAACAGCAGTCGCTGATCGAGCGCATGGACTACGAACTCGGGGTGATCGACCACTCCAAATACTGCTCGTACTTCCTGGTGGTCAGCGACTTCATCCGCCACGCCAAGCGCCAGGGCGTGCCGGTCGGCCCCGGCCGCGGCAGCGGCGCGGGAAGCCTGGTCGCGTATCTGACCGAAATCACCAACATCGACCCGCTGCGCTACAACCTCCTCTTTGAGCGCTTCCTCAACCCGGAACGGGTCAGTCCGCCCGACTTCGACATCGACTTCTGCGAAAAACGGCGCGGCGAAGTGATCGAGTACGTCCGCCAGAAATACGGCGAGGACTCGGTCGCCCAGATCTGCACCTACGGCGCGCTGAAGACCAAAGCGGTGATGAAAGACGTCGCCCGGGTGCTCGGCCACGACTTCGAATTCGGCAACCGCCTGAGTAAACTGGTGCCGGAAGACCCCAAAATGACCCTCAAAAAAGCGGTCGAGGGCTCCGCCGAACTCCGCGACCTGGTCGAAAACGACCCCCATGTCGAAGAGGTCTACAAATACGCCGAAGTTCTCGAAGGCCTCAACCGCCAGCTCGGCATCCACGCCGCCGGGGTGATCATCGGCGACCAGCAGCTCGACAACCTGGTGCCGCTGGCGACCGGGG
>CAZRFG010000229.1:0-5773 GCA_964599205.1 uncultured Victivallaceae bacterium | reverse complement strand
ATCCCATTTCAGAACTCCTCATTTAGATGATCATCTAAATATAGTATAATGCAAGAGATAAGGAAAAGCAAGGAACATTTCGATAAAAATCAAAATGTTTTTATCCGAGTTCAAGAGTGGTGGTTCCCCAGATTCGGTCGAGGGGGAGCTGCCAATGGCCGCCGCGGTACATCCGGGCGGTTTCGAACATCGGGACGGCGTGGAAGTCCCGGCGGGCGAGTTCCATCGCCACGGCGTTGGGCTCGGGAACGTCCCAGTAGAAGTTTTCGACGCTGCCGGTGTGGAGCAAGGCGGTCACGATTTCCGCCGCCCCAGCTTGATCGGGGGCGAAGACCGGGCCGATTTTCCACCCCTCGATGCAGCGGCGGATGATGCCGAACCCGGTAAGCTCGCCGGAGCCGGAAATGCCGACCGTCCGGCTGCCGGGGGCAAAGGCGAAGGCGCGGAGGAAAGCGGTGCGGTCGGTCCCGAAATATTGCCGGTCAAGCTCGGCCAGCTGTTCGAAATCGTGCAGAGTCAGATTCCGGGCTTTGCCGGAGAAAGGCCCCGCCTCGGTCCGGCCCCGGAAGCGGATGTGGCGGTAGGCGAGTTCAAAGCCCGACTTGCGATAGTTCGCCTGCTGCGCCACCACCCCGTCGAGCCCGGCGACCACCCCGGTCAAGCGGCCGCAGGCCGCCTGCCAGATGGCGAGACCGTAGCCCCGGCCGCGATACTCCGGTTTGACGATATAGAGGCCGATGAAGCCGAAGTCGTTGCCGTAACGCACCGCCGAAACGGTGGCGACCGCTTCGCCGTCGAGTTCACCGATCAGGAAACCGCCGGGATCGGCGGCGAAAAAGGCCGCCGCGTCCTCCCGTCCCGGATTCCAGTTCTCGAGTTTCGCCCAGTCGAGCGCAATCGCAAGTTCCTCCGGCCGCATCGTCCGGATCGTATATTCAGCATTGTTCATATCACACACCCTCCCAAGCCTACTATATTGCCGATGCCGTCAAATGCAAGGGCCCGTAACTGGCAAAAACACCGATCCGGGGTTATATTCTCAATATGGATGAACACGATTTGCTGACTTTGATGAATCGGCCGGGAACCGTGCTGACGACGCTGCCGGGGGAAAGCGAACCGGGCCGCTTCGGCCTTTTCCGCGATCCCGAAACCGTGCTGACCGCCCGCACCCCCGACGAGGTGAAACGCGTTTTCGCCGAGGCGGAAGAGGAGCTCGGTCGCGGCCGCTATCTCGCGGGCTTCGTCGCCTACGAAGCCGCTCCCGCCTTTGACACCGCCTGTCCGGCGCGGCCGGGAAGCGACTTTCCGCTGGCGGCATTCGGCGTCTACGGCAAAGCGCCGGAGCGGATCACCCTCCCCCGGCGGAGCGACGCCGCGCTCGACGCACCGCTCCTCCCCGAGCTAGACCGGAGCGAGTACGGCCGCCAATTCGCCGCGCTCCGCGAACACCTCGTCGCGGGCGACATCTATCAAGCCAATTTGACTTTCCGCGTCCGCGCCGAAACGGTGGCGGACTGGCCGCGGCTCTTTCTCAATCTGATTACCCGCCATCCGGCGCCATTTGCCGCGTATTTGTTTCTGCTCCCCGAATTCCGGGTGCTGTCGTGCTCGCCGGAACTTTTTCTCGAGAGCTGCGACGGCCGGGAAATCCATTCGTCGCCGATGAAGGGCACCGCGAAGCGCGCCCCCCTCCCCGAGGCCGACCGCCTCGCGGCGGCGGCGCTGGCGGCCGATCCCAAGAATCTCGCCGAAAACCTGATGATCACCGACATGGTCCGCAACGACCTCGGGCGGATCTGCCGCCCGGGTTCGATCCGGGTCGAGCCGCTGTTCCGGGTCGATACCTACCCGACCCTCCACCAGATGATCAGCACCGTCCACGGCGAGCTCGACGGCAACAAAGCGCTGTTTGAGCTCTTCGCCGCGACCTTCCCGCCCGCCTCGATCACCGGCGCGCCCAAAATCCGGGCGATGGAGCTCATCGCCGCCACCGAATCGAGCCCGCGAGAGCTCTACACCGGAGCGATCGGCTGCGTGCTCCCCGACCGCCGGCTCCGCTTCAATGTGGCGATCCGCACCCTCTTTGTCAGCGGAAACCTCCTGACCGGCGGCGTCGGCGGCGGCATCACCTATGATTCGCAGGCCGAAGCCGAGTGGCAGGAGGCCTTGCTCAAAGCTCGCTATGCAGCAGTCAATCATCCCGATTTCGAAGTTTTTGAAACCATGCGCTGGACGCCGGGCGAAGGCTTCGTTTCACTTGCCGCCCATCTCCGCCGGGCGGAGGCGAGCCAGCGCTATTTCCGCCGCCCCTTTCGCCCCGGCGCGGTCGAGGCGGCGCTGGCGGAATTGCCATCACGGCTCGCCGCCGATCCGGCCTGCCGAGAAGGAGCCTGCGTCAAATTCACCCTCGCTTTTGACGGCGAAGTCCGAGTCGAAGTTACCCCGCCCCGGCAGCCCGACTGGCGGACGACCCGGCTCAAGGTATTGCTGTCCGATCTGGATACTGCAAGCGACGATGTCTTTTGGTACCACAAGACCACCCACCGCGAATTCTACAACCGCCATTTTCAGGCCGCCCGCAAAGCGGGATTCCACGAAGTCATCTTCCGCAATCAGCGCGGCGAGCTGACCGAGGGGGCGATTTCCAACCTCTTCATCCGGCGCGGCGGCCGCTGGCTGACGCCCCGGCTCGAATGCGGCCTCCTTCCCGGCATCCGCCGCGCCGAATTGATCGCCGCGTGGCATGCGGAGGAAGCTTTGCTCACCCCCGCCGATCTCGCCGGAGCCGATGAGATCCGGCTCTGCAATTCGCTTCGCGGCGAAGGGCAGGTCGGCGAAGTTACGGCGGAAAGCGGAACCGTCGTGTTCTCCCGCTGACGCCTTCACTCTTTGAAAAAACGCCGAATTTTATTCTCAAACCGGCTCCGGGGACTTGATTCATGGTCGCTCAAACTGTATATTAAAAGAACATTAATTTATGATGAGTTTTCGGGTCCGTCACCGGATGGAGGTGACGGCAGACTCGTTTTAAACGGGCCAAAGGAGTGTCATTATGGGGTTTAACGTATTAGACCTGTTGCTGCCGCGCGAGACCAAATTTTTCGACTATCTCAATGCATTGAGCGATCATGTCTACAACAGCGCGGTGACCTTCCGGGACATGACAATCCAGATCGAATCCCTTTCCGACGAGGAGCTCAAGAAACGGCTTTACGCGATCAAGGATTACGAACAAAAAGGCGATGAGGTCGGCATGACCATCATCGAAGAACTCAGCCGCTGCTTCATCACCCCCCTCGACCGCGAAGACATCCACACCCTCTCCGTCAATCTCGAAAAACCGCTCGACATCCTCAAGGGCCTCGCCCGCAAGCTCGAAATCTACCAGATCCGCAAGATGCCGGTCAGCGTCTGCAAATTCGCCGAAATCATCGTCAACATCGCCAAAATCCAGCAGGAAATCGTCCGCGATCTGCATACCAAACAGCGGGTGCGCAAAAAGGTCGAACAGATGCACAAGCTGGAGAATCAGGCCGACGAACTTTTCCTCACTAGCATCGCCGAACTCTTCGGCAACAAAGATGCGGTGTTGACGGTGGAAATGTTTCAGCTCAAGGAAGTCTACGAAATGCTGGAGTCCACCGTCGACCGGCTCGACGACATCGGCAAACTGGTCCGCGGGATCAAGATTAAACACGGATAAGCGACGACGCTGGAGCACATTATGACTTCGTTGACGCTGCTTTTGATCACCGTGATCGTGTTGGCCTTGCTGTTCGACTTCCTCAATGGCTTCCACGATGCCGCCAACTCGATCGCCACCGTGGTGGTGACCCGGACCCTGACCCCGCTGCAGGCGGTGATCATGGCCGGGCTGGCCAACTTCATCGGTTACTTCACCTTTGGCCACGCCATCGCCAAGATGGTCAGCTCGGGAATCATCCACATGGACATGGTCGCCGCGCCCGACGCCAAACTGGTGCTGCTGCTGGCGGCGCTGGTGGGGGCGGTGATCTGGAACATCATCACCTGGATCTTCGGCTTGCCGACTTCGAGCAGCCACGCCATCATCGGCGGGCTGATCGGCGCCGGCCTGGCGGAGGTCGGCCCGGAAGTGATCATTTTCGGTCATTTCGGCTTTGAAAACGGCAAACTGGTGACCTCCGGCATTCTCCCGATCATCCTCTTCATCGTCATCGCCCCGCTGCTCGGCCTGATCGGCGCGATGATTTTCACGCTGATCACCCTCAACTGCTTCCGCAAAATCCCCTATATGCAGGCCAACCGCGTTTTCCGCTATATGCAGCTGCTCTCCGCCTCGTGGTACAGCCTCGGGCACGGCACCAACGACGCGCAGAAAATGATGGGGGTGATTTCGCTCGCGCTGGTCTGCGGCGGCGTCAGCGACACGCTGGAAATCCCGGGCTGGGTGGCCTTTTCGTGCTACGCCGCGATCGGGATCGGCACCATGCTCGGCGGCTGGCGGATCGTCAAAACGATGGGCACCGGCATCACCAAAATCCGCGCCACCGAAGGCTTCTGCGCCGAATCCTCGGCGGCATTGGTGCTGATGGGCACCGCCCATCTCGGGATCCCGGTTTCGACCACCCACGTGATCGCGGGTTCGATCATGGGGGTCGGCACCGTCGAGGGCGCCCGCGGCGTCCGCTGGGGCACCGCCCGCCGGATCGTGCTGGCCTGGTTCATGACCATCCCGCTGACCGCGCTCTGCTCCGCCGCTGCCTACTACATCATCGACTGGCTGCGCTGATTATGCCTTAGGCGAGCGTTTTTCTTGCATTGATTTATCATATGCAGTCGCAGCTTCAACGATCTTTCCAGTGACAGTATCTCTGTCATTTGGAATTTCCTGCACTTCTATTGAATCATCAAGCATATGATATTGATACAGCGTGTTGGGAAAACAAGATAAAAACACTTCATCGATTTTCCTTTGGAAATCCTGTTGTTGTTCGCGCAACTTTCTGCACGCGCACATAACTTCAGCACCTTCATAGAAATGCCAAGGAGAAAACAGGAATATTCCATATTTCAAGCATCGTCTATATTGACTCGAATTGATTTTTCTTACTTTTTCTATCAGATGCTCTTCCAAGTCTTTGATACCTCTTTCTTTTGCCAGACACCCCATAGCGCATATCGCACCTGTGTCGGAAAGACCATATGGGACTTCCAAATCTTCTATTATTTTCCGTTTTTTCTCGGGAATCTCCGCCCATTTCTTTTTAAAACAACAATTCACGAGAGAATCGACCAGTCCCTCTTGTTGTGTCCAATTCAATCTGACTTCAATCCCCCATATTTCATTCTGCAAATCAGGACAATCTTTGACTACTAAATCACTAAATTTATGATCAATAAATTCAATTAAAAGAAGTCTTGCGAATTCTTCCCAAAAATGCTTTGTCCGATATTTGCGCCAGTCATCATTCTCTGTACTTTGATGTGTCATTGCCTTTTCCCTTATACAAATTTTAAATAAAATAGCATTTTTCATTAAGAAAACAAACGGCTCCCGGCGTCTTGCGACATCGGGAGCCGTTTGCTTTGAGAAGAACTCGATTCAGAACAGCTTCACCCGGGCGATCGAGGTGTTGTTGTCAAGATAATAGGCGTAACCCTCGGGAGTGACGTAAAGGTCCTGGGTCAGGTCGAGACTGGGGTGGGTGAAAAGTTTCACCACTTTCTTCAGCGCCGGGTCGTAGGCGTAGAGCGAACCGTCGGCGGCGAAGTAATTGCGCCTGGCCGG
>CAZRFG010000228.1:0-5778 GCA_964599205.1 uncultured Victivallaceae bacterium | reverse complement strand
TCGCCTTTTACCTCAAGGAACACCAGGTGGTCAAGCGCTTCAAGATGAAGCCGGCTCCGAATGGCGATCTCTTCATCACCCTCGGACCCGCCTTCGAGCACGAAGTCATTCGCTGGGTGCTCGGCGAAGCCGGCCGGATCGAAGTCCTCCACCCGCCGGAATTGCGCCGCAAAATCGCCGCCGCCGGGTGCCGGATCGCGGAAGTCAACGGCGATTGACCGGAAGATTCATCAAGCCCCCCGGACGGCAGTTGACGCCGTCCGGGGGGCTTTTTCGATGGATTTACATACAGAACATACAGAACATACAGATGTTTCTCACTCAGCCCCCTTGAATCGCACGTGAAAGTAGCCGGCGCGGTTGGTGGATTTGCCGTCCGCATTGAGACGCGGGACATCGCGACGAAGCTGAGCTTGAAACAGCTTCAGCATGGCTTCGGGCAGACGCCTCTGGAATTCCCGTGCATTCATGAGAGGCCATTCGAAGTCACTGCTGAAGCTAACAAAGGCAGTGAAAAGCTCGTCGCCGGTGATGTTTGTTCCTCGATTTTTTTCGACGGATAAATTGAGGAACAAGTCCAGTGGAGTTGCAGACGCAAACAAATAATCGAGTCTGGCGGTTTGCGATTCGTCGCAAGGAAGCTCGCTTCTTCCGGAAAGAATGATGTCTCTCGCGCCCTTGAGAGCCCAATTTAGTATTCCTGAGCCCTCTTCGGCAAACAATTTTTTTGCAAAGTCCGGAATCGGGTTGGATGGCTTATGATTCTTGCATCTGATCCAGCGCAACCGGCGACGCCAGGCGGACTGATCTTCCTCGCTTTCAAATTTCAGATGCGGAACAGGATTGCCGACAATGAAAACATTGAAATCGCCGTCGATCATCTCGTGCCGGTTGGAGCTCTTGAGCTCGACTCGCATGGCATCACCTCCGGTCAGGGACTTGAGGATACTCATGCCGTTGGCGGTAAAGAAAGAGGTTTTCGACTCTTTGCCGGTCAACAGCGTTCTGTTCATGAAAAAACTGGTTTCAAACCGTCCAGTGATGCTCTCTGGACGGATTTGAGTGTAGTTTGCCTCTCCGACGATCATTTCCACAATATTGGCGAGGGTGCCTTTCCCGCTTCCCCCGGAGCCGGTAAGCAGGAAAATGGATTGCGTAAGATTTCTCCCGACTACGCACTGTCCGATGTAACGCTGAAGTAAAGAATGGTCCTCAGCATCGATCAAAGGATGAAGAAGGTCATTGAGGAATTTCGGACAGTCCCGTCCTGGAATATATTCCAGCTGACAACGGTTGCGACTGTGGTAGTCCTCGGAGAATGGCTTCAGTTCCCAATTCCCGGCGGTATTGAGTTCCAGCACGCCGTTTGCACAGTGAATGAAAAAACGGCCGGATCGATCAAAGAACTTCTCCTGCCGGCAGATGGCTCGAAGAAACTTGATAATGTTCGTCAGCACCGACGGCTTTCTTTTGGTCTCGATTGTGGGAACTTTCCATTGAAGAGCACATTCATGAAGAAAAAGACTAAGCTGGTGGACAAGGCCGTCCTGATCCCACAGCTTCCACAACCCGGTACTCGCCTCATAAGCATAAAACGAGTTTTCTTCCGGGATATAGACCGGATTATTGACAAGTTGATACAACTTGGCGAAACCCTGCTCGTTGAAAAAAATCACATTGTTTTTTTCGTTAAGCTCGTACAGCATACCGAACTCAACTTCAACTTCCTGCTTTTGCGCGTCAGAGATCATAACTCCCTCCCGATGGTTTTTCTTTACGTCATTTAATTTAACCGCAAAGCATGAAATGCGCGAACCATGGGAATCAGCGCTTTTTCAACGGAGAAGCAATGGGAAAGCAAACGCAAGTTTGGCAAAGGAGGGAGTTTTTGCAGGGTACGAAACCGATTTTTGAGGGTAAAAAATCTCAAAAAAGTTTAATTTTTTTTGTAATATTCTTTATAACAGCAACTTGCAATCAAAAATTATGTGGCAAAAATGTGGCAGAAATGTGGCATTTCTAGTTTCAAAAGGCACTTTGGGCTACAATCCGAGACAATCCGAAAAAGAAACCGGGAACCTGAATTTGAGCTCAGATTCCCGGATTTTGGCAAAAAAAATGGGGTGAAAGAGGGGACTCGAACCCCCGACCTCCTGGGCCACAACCAGGCGCTCTAACCAACTGAGCTACTATCACCATTGGTGTTCCATTAAAATAGAGCTTTTTCGCCAAAAAGCAAGCGGCGATTCGAAAAAATCGGCATTTTTCGAATCGCGTAAGAGGTTACCCCAGCCGCACCCGGAAGCGGAAACGGCCGTCGTCGCCATACCACATCGGGAAATTGGTGCCCCACTGATTGTTGTGGAGGCAAAAGGAGAATCCGGCGTCAAGGTCGGGCAACCGGTCGGAGAAGCGCCACAAGGTTTCGCGGCCGAGGAGCAGTAGCGGGGCGTCGATCGAATCGACCGCGAGCGAATGCTTGCTCCGCCGGATGACCAGCGAATCGCAATCGCCGACGGCGTGGAGCGACCGGCTGCCGCGCGAAACCACTTCCAGGGGATCGACGGTTGAACCGAGTTTATTCATCCGCCACACGGCGTCGCGGCCGAAAGCGGGAGCGAACGCGGCTTGGATCGACTCCGGCATCCGGTTGGGCGGCTTGCCGAACCACTGGACGGTGATTTCAACCAGCGCTTCGGCGTCCGGGAAACGGTATTCGACTTCGAAACGGGCGGGCGCGCCGGCATTGCGGACGCAATCAACCTTGACGCCGAAGCGGGCGCGGACAATATCGGCTCCGGCGCGGCGAAAAACCGCGAACTCGGCGTCTTCACCGCGCGAGCGGTCGGAAGGCAGCCCCTCCGGCAGGCCGGGTTTTCCCATATCCCACCTCGCCCAGGCGGCGCGGTTGGCGTCCTGCCAGCGGCAGTATTCGCCGAGGAAACGCTCGACGTCGCGGTCGTTGTAGCGCAAGTACGCGAGCGAAAAGAACGGCTTCCCGGCTTTCGACCAGCTTACCGAACCGTCGGCGGCGGCGATTGTCGCAAGTTCACCGTGAGCATTGAAAGCGACTTTGAAGTGTCTGGTGGAGAACTTTGGCGGCGCGGTCCGGACGGCGGGAAAGACAAACGGTTTGGCCTTGAGCGAAGCGAGGCGTTTATGGCCCTCGTGCCGGAGCGGTTCAGGGAGCGCGGCAAGGGCGGACTTAAGATACATTCGCTGTTCGCACCACGATTTGGCGACGGCGTGGAAGTTCGGGCGGACCCGGTACGCCGCGTCGAAGTCAGGCCGGAGCCAGGTATGGTCGTCGGCGAGGAAACTTTTGATATCAAGCCCCCAGGTGTGCTCGGCGAGCAGGAGCAGATTGCGTTCGAATTCGCCGAGAACTTCGGGTTTGAGTTTCTTATCCCCGAGCAGGATTTCGCGCCGGAAGCGGGATAGTTCGCGGAAGGCGGCGACCTTGCCGGGATCGGTGCCGAGGCCGTGAATCCAGGAGTCGCCGATTTCGCCCGTGAAAACCGGGAAGTCGGCGGCGTGGGGCAGCAGCAGGTTCGCCAGATCATCGAGCGTCCCGAAGCGGATCGAAGCAGCCGGGTACTGCAACATAAGCGTCCGGTAGAGATGAAGCAGCGCGCCCTCGCTCATCGGGGCCGAGTTGTCGCCGCCGTGAGCGAAGACCACCGCCGCGCCGTATGGCTCAAACAGCACATTGTCGCCGTAGTCGCCGGCGGCGTACATCAAAAGGACTTCCCGACCGTCGCGCCGCCAGCGGCAGACCGGCGGCACTGCCGGGGCGGGCGAAGCCGGATTGACGCCGAGGTGGAGGAACTTCACCCCGTTGCGGGCCAGCAGCGGGACCAGGCCGCCGGTGTGGCCGGGGACATCGGTCATTTTGGCGGCGATGGTCGTTTTGCCGAAACGGGCGTCGAGTTCGCGGGCCATCTTGAGCCCGGCTTCGTAGAGCGACGGATCGGCAAGCTCGGTGTGGGTGGTGAAGGGGAGCGCGTGCCAGGCGATCAAGCCGTCGCGGACGGCGGCTTCGAATTCGGCTTTGGCCCGGCCGCGGACGAAACGCGAATATTCATGGATCAGCCAGCTCCCGGTGTTCCAGACGAAGTTGACCGGCAGCTCCGGACGCTCGAAACGGCGGGCAAGCGCGATTGCCTTGGGGATGAACTCCTCAAGATAGGTTTGGCGGACGGCGGCGGAACGGTTGGTGAAGCCGATGTCGAGGTGGCTTTTGCAGATCACCAGCACGTGTTTCACCTTGTGCGATACGGCATAATCGGGTAGCTTCGGCATGGTCTTTTCTCCAAAAGAAAAAGGGGAGGAGACTTCAATTCAGAAATCATCCTCCCCGATCGTTGACGATCAAGCAGACGCCCTTACTTCATTTCGCCGTCGGCGCCGAGGTCCTTGACCAAGTCCTTGACATCCTTGTCCGAGCCTTCCGCCGGGGTGCCGCCGAGGGCGACGGTCGCGCCGGTCACCAAGTCGCGGAGCCGGGTGCTGAAGGCGGTCAGCACGAAGAATGCCGCCAGCGCCACCACCACGACCAAAATGATGTACTCGACAATCGCCTGCCCCTTCTGGTGCCGCATGTTTCCGCGCTTACGCATAATCGAACCTCCTGCGTTTCCGTGTGTTTACGGATATTCAATACTCACCAAATCCACCATCCGCCCGCCATAGAGCGAAAAGTAATAACTCAACGAGACCATCACAATCGCGATGATCGCGAAAAAGACCATCATCACCACATATTCACCGATCACCTGCCCGGAGGCGGCGCGGGAACGATTGCGTTTCCGACTCATCGATCAAGCCTCCCAGCTTCGCGCCGGCCCGTTTCAGAGGTCGGCTTCGGGTATCCGCCCTTTGCGCTCGACGATCTCGTTCTTTTCGTTGAGGACGATCACCCGCGGCGTCACTTTGACCGCTTCCTCGGCGGTGAAGATCGAGAACGCCATGATCGTCACCACGTCCCCTTTTTTGCCCTTCAGCGCGGCCGGACCGTTGAGGCAGAACGCACGCGAACCCGGCTTGCCGGGGATCGCATAGGTTTCGAGGCGCTCCCCGTTGTTCCGGTTCACCACCAATATCTTTTCGTAAGGCAGAATTCCCGCTTCCTTGAGGTAATCCGGATCGATCTCCAGACTGCCCTCGTATTCCAGATCGCATCCGGTCAGGCGCGCGGTATGAATTTTGCCGCTCAACATTTGCTTTTGCATGACAACATCCCGGTTGATTGAGAAAAACCAAACGGCATTAATATAGTGCCGTTTCAACGAATTTCAATCAGCGGCGGATTTGCAAACAACAACTTCCGATGTTAACTTATAGCATAAGACGCGCATTTGTCAATATTTATTTTCCGGGAAATATCGCAAATATCATGAACGAACAAAACTTTTACATCACCACACCAATTTATTACGTCAACGACAAGCCGCATATCGGCCACGCCTACACCACCATCCTGGCCGACGTGCTGGCCCGCTGCCACCGCTCGCTGGGCGAACCGACCTTCTTCCTGACCGGCACCGACGAGCACGGCCAGAAAGTCCAAAAAGCCGCCGCCGCCCGCAACATCGAGCCCAAGGCGCACTGCGACGAAACCGTCGTCCGCTTTCAGGAATTGTGGCACAAGCTCGGCATCACCAACGACAAATTCATCCGCACCACCGATCACGAACACAAGGAAGTGGTCGCCAAAATCCTCCAGGACCTCTACGACCGCGGCGAAATCTACAAGGCCGAATACACCGGCTGGTACTG
>CAZRFG010000227.1:0-5827 GCA_964599205.1 uncultured Victivallaceae bacterium | reverse complement strand
CGCTCCCCCCTCATAGCGGTCACCCCCGCCCCAGCTCCCCGCCGCAAGGTCATACATCCCCCGCCAACAACCCCGGAATACCGGCTCCGGCGCCCGATCCTGAATCGCCAGCAGCAACTCCGCCAACTTCCCCTTGGCCGCAACATACCGGCCATCCCCCGTCAACTCCGCCATACACTGCAACGCCAACAACGCCCAGTTCACCGTGTAAATCGTATCCACCTTCTCCGGACCCGCCGGCGTCTCCGCCTCATGCTCCGACGGAAAATTCCCGGTAGTCGCGTCCTGCTTCGCCAACAACCGCTCGCCCAGCTTCTCCGCCAGCCCCCGGTACCCGCCATTTCCCAGAAACACCGCCGAAAAACTCATCCCGAGAATCGCGTAACTCAATTCACTCCCGTTCCATTCCCCCAAATGCGCCGCAATATGCCCGGCATACCGCCCGATCTCCGGCGACTTGCTCCCCGCCGCCGCCAGCGCCATGCAGCTCAACGCCCCGAAATGCGGATAGTAATAATTCCCATACCAGACCTTTTCCGGATCCCGCCAGAACTTCGCATCGTCCGGCAACTCCGCCCCGAACGTCCGCGCCATCACTCCCTCCATCGCCGGAACCAGCTTGTCCGCCCACGCGTTAAGCTCATAACGCCGCTCCAGCTCCGGCCAGCGCCGGGCAATGATCTTCTGAATCAAAAGACACCACGAATTGTCGTCGAAATACGGCACCGGCGTCTGCTTGATGTGCGACCACTGCCACGCCCCCTCCGGCACCGGCGGCGCGGTCTCCCGGTGAAACAACATCCCGCTCCGGAAATAAAGGTAGTCCAGCAAATCGATCCCGGTCTCCTTGTCCCCCGCCAGCAAAAACAGCAGCGCCGCCTGGAAATTGCAGTCCGCCCGGCGCTGCTCGATCACACAGTACCCGTCATGCTGGGTCCAGGCCGGGAACGATGCTTTCATCTTGTCGATCGCCTCGTTGCCGGAGGTGATCGCGATCCGCTCCGCCACGCCCCACTTGCGGTCATACACCCCAGAATTGCGGAACCACGCGAGATTCGCCGCCACTGCGCTTTGCCGGTTTTTGCTCATGGAAAATATCTCCTGAATCGTTTTTATTGCATTTTAATCTACTCGCGAAACGGCAAAAAAGCAAGAGACTTTCAGGGCCGGAAGCGGGAAATTTTGATACGTTTCAAACCGACTGTACCAGGTATACCGAAGAGCCCGGCAGGCGGTTGATCCGGAGCTTGCCGTCCTCCACCGTCCGGCTGACCACCTCGAAGTCGCGCTCGGCGTCGATCGCGAATACCGTGCATTTGCCGGCGGAAAAGGCGTCGCCGAGGTCGATTTTGATCGTCTCGGCCGGCGACTTGAAGCAGCTGATCAGCAGCGCGTACTGGCCGCGCTGATTGCGCCCCGCCAGCACCCGCACTTCGGCCCCGTCCGAAATCGCCCACAAGCGCTCGGGGAAGGCGGTCATTTCGCCAAAGGCGCGCATCGCGTAATAAGTCTTGCGCGCAATCCCGTACTGGTCAAAGAGGCCCCAGCCGGCGCACACCGTCGCCGCGTAGTACATCCCCATCGTCAGCGGCGAATCCTGCCACCCGGTCAGCACCGCGCCGATAAAGGCCGCGGCGTCGGTGCCGTTGAAGCCGGTCAAGCTCTCCATGCACTCCCGGCAGTAGGCCGGGTCGTTGCGGAGCTTGCGCCAGTCGCCGTTGAAGTAATGCCACTCATTGAGCTGAAGTTCGACCCCGGGATAGCCGTGCGCGGCGGCGAGCTTGCGCACCGCTTCCGGCTGGGCGATCAATTCATCGGGATCGGCGCTGTAGCAGTGCCAGCTCAAAAAGTCGAGCGGCGCTCCGGCCCGGCGGCAGCCCTCGAGGAAGTCGGTCAGCGCGCGGCCGTCCTGCGCCCGGTAATTGGTGATTGCGGGGCCGCCGATTTTGATCGCCGGGAAGCGCGCTTTGAGCGCCTTGGCGGCGGCGGCGTAGAGCTCGATGTAGCTGGCGTAATCCTCGGTCCACATATTGGGCGACAGGTCCGGTTCGTTCCAGATCTCCCAGTATTCGATATTCCACTCGAAGCCGTCGGCCCACTTTTCGTTGTAATGCCGGATGATGTTGGTGCAGATTTTGATCCACTTGGCGTCGTCGGCCGGAGGGTAGCTCCAGTATTTGTTGACCGAGTGCTCGATGCTGATCCCCAGCCGGTACAAAAGTTGCGTGCCGCAGCTCAAGGCGTTGCGGATGTAGTCGTCGGTCTGGGCGAAATAGTAATTGGCCGGATCGTCGGCGTCGGCGGCGAAATTCGCAAAAATCTGCGGGATGTCGACCAGCCGCATGCCCGGATTGTCGAGCGGGGCGTCATGGAGCCGGCAGAGCGGCGAACGCAGTGCGGCGAACTCTTTTTTGAGGTCGAGCGCCGCTTTTTCCCAGACCGTCGGCGGGGCCAGGTTGACGCCGTTGAGCTTACGGATCACGCCGGGCGCCTGGCCGGCGTCCAGTCGGACTTGAACCACGGTTGCTGCCATTTTTGCTTCACTCCTGCGGTTGGCTGGAAAGTTTCATTGCACTTCGCTGATTTTGGCCCCGATGCCGGTCAGTTTGGCGACCAGATTTTCGTAGCCGCGGTAGATGACGTCGGCGGAGTGAATGGTGCTGGTGCCGCGCGCGCACATTGCCGCGATCACCATCGCCATCCCGGCCCGGATGTCCGGGCTCGACATGGTCACCGCCGAGAGCTTGCAGCGGCCGCTGATCACCACCCGGTGGGGGTCGCAGACGATCGCGTTGGCCCCCATCCCGATCAGCCGGTCGACGAAGTAGAGCCGGCTCTCGAACATCTTTTCGAAGAACAGCGTCGAACCCTGCGACTGGGTCGCGGTGACGATGGTGCAGCTCATCATGTCCGACGGAAACTGCGGCCAGGTGCCGTCGGAAAGCACCGGGGTGTGGCCGCCGAAGTCGTTTTCCACCCTGAGATCCTGCCCGCCGGGGAGCCGGATGTGGTCAGGGTAAAGCTCGAGCTTGACCCCCAGCCGTTCAAACACGCGGCGGATCATCCAGTAATGCCGCGCCGCCGAAGTCCCCTTGATCAGGAGTTCGCCGCCGCAGGCCGCGCCGAGGGCGATGAAACTGCCCGCCTCGATGTGATCGCCGACCACGCTGTAATCGACCCCGTGGAGCTTTGACACGCCCTCGATGGTGATGGTGTTGCTGCCGTGGCCGCTGATCCGGCCTCCCATCGCGTTGAGCATCTCGGCGAGGTCGGCGACGTGGGGTTCGCAGGCGGCGTTGTAGAGAATGGTGGTCCCTTCGGCGGTGACCGCCGCCAGCAGAATCTGCTCGGTCGCGGTGACGCTCGCCTCATCGAGGAAGAGTTCGCGCCCGGTCAGCTTGCCGGGAAGGGTGAAGCGGTAGGCGTCGTCGAACACCAGCTCCGCCCCCAGCTTGCGCAACCCGTACACATGGCCGTCGAGGCGACGGCGGCCGATCACGTCGCCGCCGGGGGGATAGAGCGTCGCCGCCTTGCCGCGGGCGAGGAGAGGCGCGGCGAAGAGGATGCTGGTGCGGTTGCGCGAACACTGTTCGCGGCTGACCTCGGTTTTCAGCAGCTTGGGGCAGCGGAAATGGAGCGTGTTGCCGGCGAATTCGACTTCCGCCCCGAGTTCGCGGGCGATGTCCAGCATCGAACGCACGTCGAGGATGTCGGGAAGATTGCGCAGGACAATCGGTTCGTCGGTCAGAATGCATGCCGCGATCATCGGCAGTGCGGCATTTTTGTTGCCGCCGATGGTGACTTCGCCGCGAATCGGCGCGCCGCCCTCTATTTTCAAACTTCTCATAAGGTAACTCCGGGTTGAATCCGGCAAAAAGTAGCGCCTGATTTATGAAAAATCAAGCCAAAAATTTGCTAAAGCGCCGAAAAGGGGATATTATATAAGATTGGCGGGAAGAGACGAAACTTGCGCGAACTTCAGGATTGAGGCCGGATGCACCGGGCCGAACGCGCCTTCCGCCGGATGGAATCAGGACGTCAGAATGATCAATATCGAAAAAGTGCGGCAATACTGGCCCGCGGCATTGGTGGTTGTCGTTTACGCGGCTGCCGCCGCCGCCCGGCCCTTGCTCGCTCCGGACGAACTCCCGGCGCTCAATCGGGCGCCCGCCTGGCTCGGCGACAGCGTTTTCGCTGCCCGGCTGCCGGCGCTGGCGGCGACTCTGCTCGGCGGCCTGGCGGTGGCCGGATTCGCCCGGCTGCGTTCGAAGCGGAGCGCCTGGTTTACCGCGCTGATCTACTTCGGCAGTTTCGCGGTCTTCGCCGCCGGAACCGCGGCGACCGGACTCCCGGTGCTGATTTTGTGCTTCCAGCTCTTGGTGCTGGGCGGCTGCGCCGCCTTTTTCCTCGACGGCGTGGCGCGGCGGCTCGGGCTGGCGGCGCTGCTCGCCGGCGGGATCGGCTTTCACTTTTCGGCCGGCGTGCTCCGTTCCGGGGTGTTCGCCGGGCTGGCGCCGGAGGCGCTGCTGATCGCGGCGCTGCTGCCCTTTCTGCCCTTTCTGCCGCTCTGGATCACGGTTCTTCGCAAAGCGCCGTTCCGCGAGGAGCCGCTGTTGCTCTCGGCACTGGTGCTGGCGGCGTTCTCGCTGGCGATGGGGCTGATTCTGCCCGCCGCCGGAGTGCTGGGGGGGATCGGGGCGCTGGCGCTGGCCGGGGGCTACGCCACCGCGCGTTATTTTACCGAAAATTCCGACCCCGAGCGCTTTTCGCGCAATCTCCGCAGTTCGATGATGATGATCGCTTCGGGGGTGTTGCTGTTGCTCGCGCTGCCGTGGATCACTCGCAGCCGCGAGTATTATTTTCTGCCCGCGGTCGCCGGGATTGTCTGGTTGATCTGGATCGGCTACGGCCGCGCCAGCCGCAATCCGCTGTGGCAGTTCGGCGGCTTCATGATCGGGCTGGCCTTCGTCTATCTGGTGCTGCCGCGCGCGCTGCCGGCGAAGCTGATGGCTTCGCGCGACTTTGTCGCCCCGCTCCGCGCCTACGACTTCTCGCGCCTCGCCGCCAAGCCGCAAATTTACACCGAGCCCGCGCTGCTCGGTTTCGTCCGCCGGCAGCTGCCGGGCTACCAGGTCGAAGCGCTCGAGCCGTCGTTCCAGCCCGGCGACAAGCCGGTGCTGGTGATCAGCCGCCTCGGTGAAATCACCGCCAAACTGCCCGCCGCCACCCGGCGGACGGTGTACAAACCCAGCAATCTCGCCTTTACGGAGTACAATATATGAGTGAAACTCAAAATCCGCCTCCTCCGTCCGGTCCTTCCGGGGCGCCGCGCGCCGCGGCCAATCCCGATCCGGAACGCAACATCTACGAGATCGGATCGATGCGGATCGTGCTGCGCCACCATGTGGCGGCGGTGCTGTTTTTCCTCTTCGCTTATTTGCTGCCGCTCGGGTTCCGTCCGATGATCGCGCCGGACGAGTTCCGCTATGCCGAAATTCCGCGCGAAATGATCCAGCGCGGCGACTGGGTGTCGCCCCGGCTGCTCCATTTCCACTATTTTGAGAAGCCCGGTCTGGGCTACCAGATGACGATTCTGGCGTTCAAGGTTTTCGGCGAAAACGCCTTCGCGCTGCGGCTGCCGGCGGCGCTGGCGGCCGGGCTGACCGCGCTGCTGGCGGCGCTGTATTTGCGGCGGCAGACCGGCGACGACCGCATGGCGGCGCTGGCGGCGGTGCTCTATCTCGCCAGCGGGATCGTCTACGGCGTCGGCACCTTCGGCGTGCTCGACAGCCAGACCACGCTCTTTGTTTTCGGCGCGATGGCGGCC
>CAZRFG010000226.1:0-5830 GCA_964599205.1 uncultured Victivallaceae bacterium | reverse complement strand
TCGGTTTGCCCGGCGACACCTTGAAAATCGTCGACCGCACCCTCTACGTCCGGCCCAAGGGCGAAAAGGCGTTCCGCAAAATCACCGAGTTCTCCCCTAAATTTGACCGCCTCTACAGCGGCAAGGGGGGGTATCAGGGGCACAGCAACTCGCCGGGTGAGGGGAACATCAGTTTCTACCTCCGGACGCCGGACGAGGAGTATACGGTTCCCGAGGATTATTACTTTATGCTCGGTGACAATACCAAATTCAGCGCCGACAGCCGGATTTTCGGTCCGGTGCCGCGCCGAAATATCGTCGGCCGGGCGTTCGTCGTTTTTTGGCCTTTCAGCCGCCGCTGGGGGCTCGCCGACCACGCCGGCGCGCTCGACATCCCGACCGGTGAATCGGTGCGGGGAACCTTCCCTTCCATGTACTATCAGTAAGGAGCTTGAAACATGAGCAGCGCCAAAGTTGTGCCACCGGCGACCGGACTCAAGGAACTGACGACGTACTATACGTTGCAGTTTTTCGTTTTCTTCGGTCTTTTGGGTCTTTTCGTCAACCACATCAAGGATTGGGACGGCATCACCGTGCTGCTGATCGGCACCGCGTGGGTCTCTTATCCCCTCTTTTATCTTCTGCCCGCGGTGGTGATTTCGCTGGCGCTCCGCCACTTCAGCCGCCGGGCCGGGGAGTCGCCGTGGCGGCGGCGGGTGCTGTTGACCGGCGCCTTCGCCTACTGCCTTTTCGGCGGCTTCTGGCTGATGCTCAACGCGGCGCTGCTGCAGAACTTCGGGTTCCAGTTCAACGGACTGGTCTGGAACCTTCTCACCACTCCCGGCGGTTTCGCCTCGATGGGGTTGCGCCGGGAAACGCTGATCAGTTTGTCCTTGATCATCGCCGCCATCGTCGCTTTTCAGATCGGGCTGCTGGCGGCGGCGGTCTACTGGAAAGGTTTGCGTGAACTGGTCTGGCGGCTCTTCGGCAGTTACCGCAAATACCTCGCCGGATTGCTGCTGACCGCGGTTTTCTTCGTTTCGTTCTTCACCTACAGTTACGCGTCCTATATCGGCAACCCGCGGCCGCTTTCGGCGGCGGACGACATTCCCTTTTTCCTCAGTTCGAGCATGCGGGGTTTCTACCGCGGACTGGGCGTAAAACAGCCCGACCGCGAGTTGATCAGTCTTGAGCGCAACCTCAAAAAGTACAAGGGCGGGCTCAAATACCCGCTCGTCCAGATTGAGCGCGACCCCGCCCGCAAAAAATACAACATCGTCTGGCTCGCCTGTGAATCCTGGCGCGCCGGGATGGTGACCCCGGAAATCATGCCGACGGTCAACGCCTTCGCCGCCGATGCGGTCAACTTCACCAGAAATTACAGCGGCGGCAACGGCACCCGGCAGGGGGTCTTCACGATGTTCTACGGCCTCTACGGCAACTACTGGGATCCCTTCCTCAAGAGCCGCCGCGGCCCGCTTTTCATCGACTGGCTGCTGGAGGACGGTTACGACTTCAGCTGCATCACTTCGGCCAAATTCAGCTATCCTGAGTTCGACAAGACGGTGTTCTCGGCGGTGCCCACCGCCGCGCTCTACAGCTATGACCAGGACCTCACCTGGATGCGCGACCGCCTCAACGTGACCCGGCTGGTCGACTTCCTGAAGAGCCCGGCGCGCAAGGACAAGCCGTTCTTCGCCTTCATGTTCTTTGAATCCCCCCACGCTCCCTACGAATTCCCGCCCGACGCGGAAATCCGCAAGGACTACATGTCCAAACTCGACTACACCCGGCTTCGCCAGGCCGAGGACGGGCCGAAGATTTTCAACCGCTACGTCAACGCCAATAACCATCTCGACCAGCAGCTCGGCCGGGTGCTCGCCGCGCTCAAGGATACCGGGTTGCTCGAGGACACCATCGTGGTATTGGTCGGCGACCACGGCGAGGAATTCTATGAAAAAGGCTACCTCGGGCACAACAGCAGTTTCGTCAACGAGCAGGTGATGACGCCCTTGATCATCCGCATCCCCGGGGTCGCGCCGCAGGTTTACTCCGGCCTCTCGAGCCACCTCGACGTCGTTCCAATTATCGCGCCGTTCCTCGGGGTCAAGAATCCTCCGGCGGATTATTCGCTCGGCTTCAACCTCCTCGATCCCGCCGTCAAGCGCACTTACGCGGTGATGGCCGGCTGGTCCGACGTCAGTTTCGTCAGCGACAAGTACAAATCCGACCTGCCGCAGAATTCACTTGGCGCGCTCAAGATGAAAATCACCGACAGCGACGACCGTCCGGTCGGTTCGCCGGATCAGTTCTTCAAGGAAAACAAGGACGTGCTGTTCCAGATCCAACGCGAAATCGTCCGTTTTTTGGAGTAAAAAGATGAGAGAAGCAATTTTCCTGATTCAATGCACCGACCGCAAAGGATTGCTGGCGGAGATCTCCGCGTTCTTTTACGGCAAGTCGTTCAACATTCTCCAGTGCCGCCAGTACACCGATATCGAGGAGAACCGCTATTTCATGCGGATCCGGCTCGACCTCTCCGACATGGCGATCACCCGCGCGGCGCTGGAGAGCGACTTCGCCGGTTTCGCCGCCAAGCTCAAGCTCGACTACTCGATCCACTACCGCGAAGACTTGCAGAAAGTGGCGATCCTGGTTTCCAAGACCTCGCACTGCCTCTATGACCTGCTGACCCTCCGCGAAGAGGGCGACCTCGAGTGCGAAATTCCGCTGGTGATCAGCAACCACCCCGACCTCGAAGGGGTGGCCGACAAGTTCCGGGTGCCCTTTTACTGTTTTCCGATGCACCCCGGGCGCAAGGGCGAACAGGAAAAACAGATCCTCGACCTCCTCGGCCGCCATCACATCGATCTGGTGGTGATGGCCCGCTACATGCAGATCCTGTCCGACGACTTCATCGGCCATTTTCCGCAGCGGATCATCAACATCCACCACGCCTTCCTGCCCGCTTTCCAGGGCGGCAACCCCTATTTCCGGGCCTGGGAGCGCGGGGTCAAGATGATCGGGGCGACCGCCCATTACGCCACCGCCGAACTCGACGAGGGCCCGATCATCGAGCAGGACGTCGAGCGGATTACCCACGAAAACAGCCCCGACGAGCTTAAACAGCTCGGCAAGGAAATCGAACGCCGGGTGCTCTCCCGCGCGGTCAGGGCCCACCTCGAGCGCCGGATCATGACCTCGGGACGGCGGACCATCGTTTTTTCACGTTAAGCCCGAAAGGAGTCGCGGCGCATGAAAAGTTTCCGGGAAACCGTATTCGCCCGTCCGGCGGAAATTTTTCTGCTGGCGGCGACTTTTCTGTTGCCCCTCAAGTTCGGCACCATCGCGGTGATGCCGGAAGCCACCTCGTTTTTCCCCGGCACTTTTTTCGACTACCTGGTGATCAGCTGGTCGGCCAACAGTTTTCCGATCGTCGCCGGGATCGCGCTGGTGCTGGCCCTGCTCGGTTTTCCCGGCGGGATCGGCGACTGGCGCTCGCCCGGCTGGCGCTGGGCGATGATGTGGAGCGTCGGGCTGTTGCTTTTCGCCCTTCCCGGCCTGATCCACGTGACCGCACCCGAATTCGCCCGGTTCCAGTTCATCCACTTCGCCGGACTCGGCGCGTGGGCGATGGCCGTTTTCCTCTACTCCGCCGCCGATCCCGCCCGCGGCGGCAAACGGCTGCTTTTGGTGCTCGCCGCCGGGATGCTTTTTTTGAGTTACCTCGGGCTTGAACAGTACTTCTGGGGCTTTCAGGAGTCGCGCCAGTATCTGCTCGACCAGGAGGCCAAGGGGATTCCGGTGAGCGGCGTCTTGAAGGCGCGCGCCTTCGACGACCGCGTCTTCGCCACCTTCACCAGCTGCAATTCACTGGCCGGCTACATGCTCTTGCTGACCCCGATGCTGGTCGCTGCGCTGTGGCGCTGGGGCGGCCGTTGCGAGCCCGTCAAGCTGAGCCGCGTGCTCTTCGTCGCCCTCGGCGGCGGGGCCGCGCTGGGGGTGCTGCTGCTGACCAAGAGCCGCGCCGCGTATCTTGCCATCGCCCTCACCGTCGGCATCGCCGCCGTGCTCTGGCCGATGCGGCGGCGCTGGAAAATCGCGCTGATCGCGCTGATGGCGGCGACCGTGCTCGCCGGGGCCTTCTACATCCACCGCTACGGTCGCGGCTTTGAGTCGATGGAGGCGCGGGCGGATTACTTGCGCAGTTCCGCGCTGCTGCTCGCCGAACACCCGTTCGCCGGTTGCGGCTGGGGCGAATTTTTCTTTGAACACATGAGGCTGAAAGTGGTCCCGTCCGATGAAGCCGCCCACGATCCCCACAATCTGGTGATGACCGCCGCCCAGGCCGGGCTTCCGCTGACTTTGCTGGTGATCGCCTCCATCTTCTATCCCCTCTGGATCCTCGGCCGCCGGACCCGCCGCCTCCGCCGCGAAACCGGCGCGTGGCCGCTTGAGGAAGTCGCCGCGCTGGTCGGCCTCACCGCCTTCTATCTCCATTCGATGATGGAAATCCATTTCCAGATTCCCGGCATCATGGCGGCCTGCTTCACCTTTACGCTGGCGATGCTGAGCCGCGAAGAGCCCCCGGCCGAAACCCCCGGCCTGCCGCGACCGGCGGCGGTTGCGCTATGGCTCCTCTTTCTCGGACTCGGCGTCGCTTCGATCCTCGCCGGCGACTGGGCGCTCCGCGGCGAAATGGCCCACGACCGGCTGCTTTCGCTCGCTTCGCGTTCCAACAAGTCTCCCGAACAGCACGCTCAGGTCTCCCCCGACGCGGTCCGGATGACCATGCGCGAAGTGACCCGGCTGCGGCCGGATTCGCCGTTCCCGTATTCGGTCGCCGCCGATTTCATGCTTTCGCGCGACAACCTCGACGAAGCCGAATTCCTGCTCGAAGAAGCCCGGAAACGCGCCCCCAAGCGCCCCTCGATCTACCAGCGCCGGGCGGTCATCGCCCTCAAACGCGGCGATGCCGCCAAGGCCGCCGAGTGGATGGACAAGGCCCGCGCCCTCTTTCCCAACAATCCCGAATATCAAAAGCCGGTTCCAACCGGCAATACCAACCAATAGGGAATTCATCATGAAGAAAAAGGTCATTCTCTTCCAGGGCGACTCGATCACCGACTGCGGCCGCAGCCGCACCGTCGCCGAACCCAATCTCGAACTCGGCAACGGCTACGTCGCCCAGATCACCGCCCGCCTCCTCGCCGACCAGCCCGCCGCCAATTTCGAAATCCTCAACCGCGGCATCAGCGGCAACCGCGTCGTCGACCTCTACGCCCGCTGGAAAATCGACGGCCTCAACCTCAAACCCGACCTCATCAGCATTCTCATCGGGGTCAACGACACCTGGCACGAATTCATGCAGCAGAACGGCGTCGAAGTCCCCCGCTACGCCGAATTCTACCGTCGTCTGCTCGACTGGACCCTCACCGAACGGCCCAAAACCAAAATCATCCTGATCGAACCCTTCGTCCTCGAAACCGGCGTCGTCACCAAAGCATGGATCAAAGACATCGACGCCCGCCGCAAAGTCGTCCACGCCCTCAGCGAAGAATTCAAAGCCCCCCTCGTTCCCATGCAGTCGATCTATACCAAAGCCGCCAAAAAAGCCCCCGCCGCCTACTGGCTCGGCGACGGCGTCCACCCCACCGCCGCCGGCCACCAGCTGATGACCGACGCCTGGCTCAAAACCGCCGCCCCGCTGCTCTAAGCCCCTTTCGGCCGGCAACCCGCTTCCCGCACGGGGGAGAGAGCAAAAATTTTGAGGAAATTTTTTCTCCCTCCCCCGAACCCCCTCCTTCTTTTCAAACCTCCTATGAGAGGTAAATAGTCAAACGGAAAATCT
>CAZRFG010000225.1:0-5911 GCA_964599205.1 uncultured Victivallaceae bacterium | reverse complement strand
ATCAGACACTACACCGTCGGGTCGGAGGCGGTGTGGATGAACAGCACCGAGAGCGACAGCGCACCCTGCTTGTCGAGGGTGTCGCGGAAAAAGAGATAGTCGTCGTACTTGAGCCCCATCCCGCCGAGGATGATCACGTCGACTTCGGCCTGCAGCGCGATGCGGGCGAGGAGCTGGTTGTAGGGCTCCCCGGCGACCGAGAAGATCGGGAGTTTCTGCGACTCGACCAGAGTGTTGAAGAGGTCGATCATCGGAATCCCGGTCCGGATCATGTTGCGCGGGATGATGCGCTTGGACGGGTTGACCGAGGGGCCGCCGATTTCGATCAGGTCGTCGTTGATCGGGGCGCGGCTGTCGCGCGGCGCGCCGCGGCCGTTGAAGATCCGGCCGAGCAACGTCTCCGAAGCCGAAACCTGCATCGGACGGCCGAGGAAACGCACTTCGTCCTCGGTGCTGATGCCGCGGCTGCCGGCGAAAACCTGCAAGTAGACGCGGTTGTCGGCCAGCCGGATCACCTGGGCCAGCGAGGTGCCGCGCGCACTGGTCACTTCGGCGAGTTCGTTGTAGGCGACATTCTCGGCTTCGACTGCGATGACGTTGCCGACGATCTGAATGATTTTGTGGTATACCTTACGCATTTTTGCGGCACTCCGTGAGTTTGGCGGCGATCTGTTGCTGCTGCCGGCCGAATTCGGCTTTGTCCATCGCGATGTAGTTCCAGTCGATGAAGAGTTGGCGGAGCTCAAGGAAATAACGTCGCGCGACCGCTTTGTCCGGGAACGCGAATTCGGCCTTGAGGACGGTGCAGACTTCGTCGAAGACCAGCTTCTGGCGCTCTTCGCCGCAGGAACCGTCGACCGCGTCGAAGTTGTTCTGCTGCAAGTACACGTAGTCGAGGAATTCACTCTTGAGGTAGATGATGAAGTCCTCGATGTTGGTGCCGTCTTCGCCGATCACCTTCATCATCTGGTTGACTTCGGAGCCCTGGCGCAGCAGGGCGCGGGCAAAGGCGAGCTCCTGGTCGGACACCACGCTCCGGTATTTGCTCCAGCTCTCGAGCGGGCTGATCGCCGGATAACGCCGGGCGTCGGAGCGCTCGCGGGAGAGGCCGAGGAAGCAGCCGACCACCTTCAAGGTGGCCTGGGTGACCGGTTCCTCGAAGTTCCCGCCGGCGGGACTGACCGCGCCGCCGATGGTTACGCTGGCGAGTTCGCCGGTGCGAAGTTTGACCAGTCCGGCGCGTTCGTAAAAGGCGGCGATCAGCGATTCCAGATAAGCCGGGAACGCTTCTTCGCCGGGGATTTCCTCGAGGCGGCCGGACATTTCGCGCATCGCCTGCGCCCAGCGCGAGGTCGAGTCGGCCAGCAGCAGCGCGTTGAGCCCCTGCTGGCGGTAGTATTCGGCCAGCGTCACCGCGGTGTAGACCGATGCTTCACGGGCGGCCACCGGCATCGACGAGGTGTTGCAGATGATGATCGAGCGGTCCATCAGCGACCGGCCGGTGCGGGGATCCTTGAGATGGGGGAACTCGCGCAGGATTTCCACCACCTCGCCGGCGCGCTCGCCGCAGGCGGCGATGATCACCACGTCGGCTTCGGCGTTCTGGCTGATCGAGTGCTGGAGCACGGTCTTGCCCGCGCCGAACGGCCCGGGGGTGCAGAAGGTGCCGCCGCGGGCCACCGGGAAAAAGGTGTCGATGCTGCGGAGCTGGGTGATCAAGGTTTTTTCCGGCAGGATTTTTTCCTGATAGTCGCTGATCGGAATTTTGACCGGCCAGTGCTGCAGCATGGTGACTTCGCGCTCTTCGCCCTCGGCGTTGCGGACGCGGGCGACCGCGTCGGCGATGCGGAGCGAGGCGCTCGCTTCGATAGAGACGATCTCCCACTCGCCGCGCCAGGCAAAGGGGATCATGATGTGGTGCTTGAAAATGCCTTCCGGCACCGAGCCGATGCGGTCGCCGGCGACCACTTTGTCGCCCGGTTTGGCGCTGGCGGTGAAATCCCAGACCTTTTCGCGGTCGAGCGCATTGAGGTAGAGCCCGCGCTGCAAAAAGAACCCTGATTTCTCGGCCAGCAGCGAAAGCGGATTCTGGAGCCCGTCGTAGACTCCGGTCAGGAGACCGGGCCCGAGCTCGACGCTCAGCAGCTCCCCGGTGAACTCGACCGGGTCGCCGACCTTGAGTCCGTTGGCGCTTTCAAAGACCTGCATGTCGGCGCGGTTGCCCCGCACCCGGATCACTTCACTCTTCAGTCGATCTCCGCCGATGGTGGCGTAGGCCACTTCATTCTGCGAGACGCCGGCGCTGAATTCAACGGTCAGCATGTTGCCGTTGACGCCGACGATTTTACCCGTTTTTTCCGGCATGTTTTTCTTATCTCCCGATAAAATTCCCCATAAGACGCGGGGGCGTTTGGTTCAAATTTCAACTTATTATTCAGCGGAATTGCGGTCGATGCGGTCGATCGCGCCCCGAAAGTTTTCGCGCCCGGCTTCCTCGCGGTAGAGCCGGCGTTTTTCGAGCAGGGAAAGTTTCAAACGGTAACAGGCCGTCCATTCGACGGTGAATTCGTGGCCGACTTCGAGCGACTCGATCTTTTTCCAGCGCAGGAGGTCGATCCGGTTCTGGCGTTCCAGTGGATTCGGAGCCGAAGCCGCGGCGGTGACCGCTTCGCGAAGGTCGGTGAATTCATTCATCTCGGGCGGCAGCAGGAGAGGGAGGTCGGCATTGCGCTCGGCCGTCCGCAGCCGGGCAATCTCGCCCGACAACGCGCGCTCCCAGCGGCGGTAAAGGCCGGCCGCCGAGCCGGCGGGAAGTTTTGCCGCGTCAGGCGCGGCGTGAAAGGAACAGCAAGCCAGGTACGCCGCCTCCCGTTCGCCGAGAAGATCGGCGGCGCGAACGTCAAACTCCGCCACCGTCAAGGGCGGCGGGGTGTTGAATACGAGGACCGGCAGCTGCGAGCAGAAATAGTAAAAATTACCTGCCATTTTTGGATGCCCCGATCAGGATTTGGAATCGTCGGCGGCAAACAGTTTGGCAAGTTCCCCGCCGAGATACCCGGACAGGAGTTCGCGGATCGCCGCGTCGCTGAAGTCGTAGTAGACGTCGGCGCCGTTGAAGCTGAGCTGCATTCCGTTGCGGATGCTCTGGGTGCCGAACACGCGGGCGTTCTGGCGGAAACTTTCGTTGAGGGTGGCCTTGAGCGTCGCGGAGAGTTTTTCGGCATCGCGGACGCTGGTGAGGACTTTGATTTCGCCATTGGGATCTTTGATGAAGGCGGCGGCGAGTTCCTTGATCAGAGCGGCCATCAATTCGGGAGTGAGGGCCTGAGCGGTGCCGGCGTCGATCGCGCGGGCCAACCGGGTTTCGAGTTCGCCGCGGAGCGCCAGCACGACGTCGCGAGCTGCCTGCTTGGCGGCGGCCTCGGCCCGCTTGCGGAAGTTTTCGGCGGCCAGTTCGGCGGCCTTTTCACGTTCCGCCGCGTCGCGCTTGGCTTCGGCGACGATCCGGGCGGCTTCGGCTCGGGCGGCGGTGATGATTTCGTTCTTTTCCTGTTCCGCTTTTACGAGGCATTCCGAGTTGATGCGGTCGAATAATTGTTGCAATTCTTCAGCCATAGACGATCCAGTTTTTTAGTTGTTTTCTTTCTCTACAAACTCATGATGCAGCGCAATTTGAGCCTTTTTGAAGTCGTCGCGCTCAATGATGAACTGCATGTTGACCTGGCGCATGCACTGATCGAGGGCGAGCACGTTGATGTTCGCCGCCGCCAGCGCTGCCGCCGCGCGGGAAAGGAAACCGGGAAGCTTCATATTGCTTCCCAGTACCGCCGCCACCGCCACCCGCCGGGTGGTGATCGTCGCGCCGGGGAAATTCCGCTCAAGCTGTTCGATGCACTTGGGCAGATTGCGCGCGCGTTCCGACACATAGTGGGTAATGGTGTTGGCATTGGTATTTTTGGCAATGTAGCTGATTTTGTTTTCGCTCAGGCTCTCCAAGAGATGGTAGTCGTAGCCGCTCTGGCCGACCATTTCGGGATCGAAGACCTCGATCGCCACCAGGTCGTTGCGCCCGCAGATCATATCGACGCGCGGGGTCGGCGAGACGTAGTCCTTGCTGATCAACGTTCCCGGACTGCCGGGGTCGAAGGCGTTGGTGACCCGGATCGGGATGTTTTTGTGCTCCATTTCCTTGGAGGCTTTGGGATGAATCGCCTCCATCGCGAGGTCGGCGAGCTGGTCGGCGATGTCGAAATTGGTGTTGCCGATGGTGCGGACCTTGTCGGCCCCGATCAGTTTGGGGTCGCCGGTCGAGAGGTGGTATTCCTTGTGGATGATTCCTTCGCGGGCGCCGGTCACCACCGCGAGTTTGCTGAAGGTGATTTCGCTGTAGCCGCGGTCGAAGCGGTTCATGATCCCCTCGGCGCATTTGACGTAGCCGGTGACGATCGGCATGCAGCCGGCGAAGTCGAGTCCGGCGAGGTGACGCTCCATCATCTGCTCGATGGTGCAGCTGGTATTGTCTTTCCACCCGGTCAAATCGACCAGCTTGGCGTTGACGCCGTGCTTCTGGAGGATCAGCACCGAGTTGAAGGCGCTGTGGGCTTCGCCGACCGAACTCAGAAATTCGCGGCTGGCTGGGAGATAATCCTTGGCATGGAAGTGGCCGAAGGTGCGGAGTTGGACCAGGTTCCGGAGCGCGTCGCGGATGCCGAACATCCGTTCGCTGACGAAGTCGTTGGCGGCCTGGAGGTCGAGGCCGAGCGGCACGAAGCTCTCGTTGAGCCGGATCATTTCGCCGCGGGTGGCTTCGAGCTTGTCTTCCCAGAGCGGGTCGCCGACCGCGAATTTACCGTAGATGCCGGGTTCGCCGGTCTTTTTGTCCTCCAGCAGGAGATTGGTGATGCCGCCGTAGGCCGAGACCACGAACAGCCGGTTGTAGAGCGCCGGCCCCTTGCGCGAACCGATCAGGATGTTCTTCATCAGTTCGCCAAAGCGGGTCATCGAGGTGCCGCCGATTTTTTCTACCGTATGTTGTCCCATGATGAATCGCTCCTGTCTTTAGATATCTTCGATGCGGAAGAGACGGACCCGGTCGCGGGCGGCGTCGAGCTTTTCGATTTCGGCGACGGCGGCGCGGATCTGCGACTCCTCGGCTTCGTGGGTCAGGATCACCAGCGGCACCGCGTCGGCGCGCGAAGTCTCGTGCTGGATCAGGCTGGAGATGCTGATGTTCTTGTCGGCCAGCACCTTGGCCACGGCGGCGATGACTCCGGAAACATCCTTGACCGAGAGCCGGAGGTAGTAGCGGCTGACCACGTTCTCCATCGGGGTGACGGCCTTGAACAGCGGCGCGCTGCGGAACGATACCCGGCGCGGCGAATTGCTGTCGATGTTGAGCGCGATGTCGGCGAGGTCGGCGACCACCGCGCTGGCGGTCGCGTTGCGCCCGGCGCCGCGGCCGTAGAAGAGGGTCTGACCGACGGTGTCGCCCTCGACCAGGACGCCGTTGAAGACGTCGGAGATGTTGGCGAGCAGGGTGCTTTTGGGGATCAACGTCGGATGGACGCGGAGCTGGACGCTCCCCTCGATCTCCTTGATGATGGCCAGAAGTTTAATCCGGTAGCCGAGCTCGTCGGCATAACGGATGTCGGCGATGGAGAGATTGCGGATGCCCTCGACGTACAACGGATCGAGGCCGAACCAGCGGCCGTAGGCGAGCGAGGCCAGGATCGCCGCCTTGTGCGCGGTGTCGAAGCCGTCGATGTCGAGCGACGGCTCGGCTTCGGCATAACCGAGCTTCTGGGCTTCGGCGAGCACCGCGGCGAAGTCGGCGCCCTCGTTCTCCATCCGGGTCAGGATGTAGTTGCAGGTGCCGTTCATGATTCCGTAGATGCGTTTGATGCGGTTGGCG